>NZ_JBHTSA010000029.1:0-83256 GCF_042795405.1 Streptomyces sp. NPDC056480
CCCCGGCCCGCACCCTGCCGGGCCGGGGCGGGCGCCGGTGACCGGCCCCGCCGCCATGCCGAGCCCGGAGACCGAGGCCCACACCCCGATCGTGCGTTGCGGTACTTCGAGGGCTCCTCGTGTAGTTGAAGCGGTAACCGCGGTGAAGCGCTGGCATCCACGCCTTCGGCGGCGCATGATGGACATAGTGCCCTATCCACATGGACACGGAGCGTGACGGCTTTCTCGGCCCCCACGCCGGTCCCCGCACATCAGGTGGCTGAAGTCGATCGAGTGGTTCGTCACTCGCGACTCTCAGGTGCACGCATCACGGAAGGACGGACATCGTGGCCGTTCTCAAACTCTCACTGTTCTCGAACAACTTCCCCGATTTCTTCATCATCGATCACGACGGCCTTGCCGACATCGCCAAGATCGAGACGGACGCAGACCGTCGTGACGCCACGTTCCAGTGGACCGGCCCGAGCCTGGTCAATTTCGGCGGAACAGGAATGCTGGTACGGGCGGTTGCTCCGCCGGGATTCTGTCTGCGCATCGCGACGTTCGACGACTTCCGCATCCACAGCAAGTTCTTCACCGGAATCATCGACCCCCAGGTCAAGGCGGAGGTCATCGAGGAATCGACGTTTGTCATCGAACCGGCCGAAATCGACCCGAACCAGGCATCGTTCCGGTCCGTGAAGTTCCCGGACCGATTCATCCGGCACAGGAACTTCGAACTCTTCGCCGAGCCGGTGGTGACCCCGTCCGAACTGCAATCGGCATGCTTCAGAATCGCCCCGCCGCTCCACCCGGAGGAGTTCTAGACGCGCCAGGGCCGAATGGGGAGCACACGGCAGGAGCCGTGTGCTCCCCATCGTCGCTGCGCGCGGTCCGGGTCACGCGATGACTTCTGGTTCGTACGAGGGTTGTAACAGACGCGAGATGCCGGTGAACCCGCTTCCCCACGTGGCAACAATACCGATGTCGCTCGCACAAGGACCGGCTCCGGGCCGGTCACGGGGGAAGAGAGAACGGAATGAACTCGAAGACGACCAGAGCCGGTTCACCGCGTCGGGGCCTGCGCGGCGCCGTCCTGGGCGCAGCCGTGGTCGCGGCTCTGATGACGACCACCGCCTGCCAGGGCGACGGCGAGGCCGCCGGATCGCCGCCCGCCTCCGCCTCGTCGAGCGGCGCCCCTTCGGGCTCCGCCTCGGCCGGCGGGAGCACCCCGGAGACCACCGCGCCCACGGGCGACTCCGGGACCGGCAGCGGCAGCCCGGCGGCCACCGAGACCGGGGACAGCGGCGAGACCGGCGGCGGCAACGGCACGAAGTACGAGGACTGCACGGCGGACGGGCTCACCACCGCGGTGGAGCTCCAGGACGAGCGCGGTGAGACCCCCCGCCACTTCCTGCTGACCGTCACCAACACAGCGAAGACTCCGTGCGTCCTCAACGACGCGCCTCAGGTGCGGCTCAAGGCAGGGAACGACGCCCCGATCGTCGAGACGCTCGGCGAGCCGGACACCGAGCCCGTGGTCGTCGAGGGGGGCGGCAAGGCCTACGCCGGCCTGTACGTCTTCGGGAACGACGAGGGGGGCGAGGCGCAGTACGACCAGTCGGACCGCTTCACCGCGACCCTGGTCGCCGGCGAGGGCACCGAGCTGAGGGGCACGCTCATCTTCGACCTGCCCGACGGCCTCGACACGGTCTCCGTCGACGACGCCGCGCGGCTCAACGGCTGGGCCGGTACCGAGGGCCTTGCGATGCGCCCGATCACCCAGCTCTGAGGAGTGCCGCGGGGATCGTCGTACGCCCATGGCCGGGGGCGGGACGGCGGCGGTCCCCGCGGGGCTCGGGCCCGGATCGCGGAACCCGAGCGGGTGCGGCGGAGGGGGTCACGCGAACGACGGCCACCGGTCGGCGGCCCACTCCCGCCAGCTCCCCCAGCCAGGGGGCGGGCCGGCGGGTCCGCGGCCTCCCAGCTCCGCGGCGTCGGGCTCCTCGAAGTGCGCCCGCCCGTAACGGATGTCGGCCTCGGTCATCGGGAGCGTCTCGTCGGGCGCGGTGGCCTGGCGCCGGGCGATCCGGGCGCGTTGGGTCTCGGCGTCCACCGGCAGGTAGACCATCCGGAAGCACGCGTCCTCGGACTCCACGAGCCATCGGATCGCGGACCGTTCGTCCCGGGACCAACAGCCGTAGTCCACCACGACCTCGGTACCCAGCTTCACTGCCTCCAGGGCGAGCCAGAGCATGCGCCCCTCGAGCACGTCGCGCTTCCCTTCCGCCTCCGCCGCGCCGAACAGGGGGATCATCCAGTCGTCGGGCGTCAGGCGCAGCGCGCCGTGCTCGTGGGCAAGCTGCCGGGCCCTCGTGGTCTTGCCGGCCCCCGGCAGGCCGACCATAAGGAACAACGTCGTCACACCCCTGATCCTGTCAGGGAACCGGAGCGGGCGGCGACCGCTTTGTCCGCCCGGTGCGCAACGCGGCCAGGAACCTCTCCACCACGGCCTGTTGGTGCGGACGGTGTCAGTGGGCGCCGGACCAGCTGAGCCATCGACGGAGCGCGATGTGCGTGCTGTCGTCCAGGGCGGAGAGCACGTCGATGGCGTCGAGATCGCCCGGCAGGGGCGCGATGCCCGCCGTGGTGAGGGCGGCGTGCAGTTCCAGTCGGCGGCGGTCGGTCGGCTCCAGGCCGTGGGACGGGCGGCCGGAAGGCGTGGACTCCGGCTCGGAGCAGCCGCCGAACTCCATGCTCCCGCAGGTGGCCGCCGTCTCCCCGCGCAGGTCGTCGAGGTCGTGCACGGCAGGGAAGCGGTACGGGTCGAGATCCAGCAGTGCGCGCGGAGCCGTGGTGAGCGCCTGAAACTCGGTCATGAGCGTCTCCTCAGTCGTCGTACAGCGTCATGCGGCGTTCGTGCAGGAGACGGCGACGCGGGTACGGCGAGCCGTTGCGTTCCGGAGAGAAACCCACCCGGATGCCCCCTACGCCATCTCGTCACAAGTGAGAAGACCTGACGAACGCCGAGCACCGGCCCGACAGCCGCGGCCCCGCCGCGGGCGGTGCCGCGGTGCGCGGCGTCACCGGTGTCATCGACCATGGCCTCGCCGTCGACTCACGCCTCCGCTGCTGATCAACGGCTCTCCGAGGTGCGTCCGGCGGAGCGTTCCGCCGGGCGCGGTGCCGTCATGTCGAGCAGGAGCAGGGCGTCGTGGTCGGGGCTGCCGGGCTCGGCCGTGTAGACGCCGATGCGCTGGCCAGGGGTGCCTTCCACCTGCAGCGACTGCGAGGTCAGGGTGATCGTCCCGACCTGGGGGTGGTGGAACGTCTTGTGGGCGGGCTTGCGGCCGGTGACTTCGTACCGTTCCCACAGGCGGGCGAAGTCGGAGCTCTTGAGCAGCAGCTCGCCGACGAGGTTCGTGAGGTCGGGAGCGTCGGGTGCGGTGCCGGCGACGGCTCGCAGGCGGGCGACGCACGCGGTGATCTGCCGGTCCCAGTCGGCGAAGAGGTCGCGGGCCGCGGGGTGGAGGAAGAGGTAGCGGGCGAGGTTGCGGTGTTTCGCCGGCCAGTCGTCCAGACCCGCGTACAGGGCGAGGCCGCCCGGGTTCCAGGCGAGCATGTCCATGCTCCGGCTGATGACGTACGCCGGATTCGGGCGCAGTGACTCCAGGAGCAGCTTGAGGTGGGGACGCACGCTGCGGCTCGGGACCGGGGGCGGTTCGGGGGCGTAACGGGCGGCCCGGGCGGCGAGCTCGCGCAGGTGCTGGTGTTCCTGGTCGTCCATGCGCAGGGCTCGGGCGAGCGATTCGAGGACGGCGGGGCTGGGACGGGTCTCCTTGCCCCGTTCCAGCCGCACGTAGTAGTCGATGCTGATCCCCGAGAGGGTGGCCAGCTCCTCGCGGCGCAGGCCGGGGGTGCGGCGGATGCCGGCGCCCACGGTCAGGCCGACGTGCTCGGGGCTCGTCTGGGTGCGGCGGGCGCGCAGGTAGCGGCCCAGCTCGGCGCCCTCGCTGTTCGCGGTCTCGGATGCCATGACTCCAGTCTCACCCGCTCCGCGCGTGGCGCGCAGACGGGAGGGGGGCCCTGTCATGACCCCTGAAGAGCCCGCCCTGCCACACCGGGGGAATCCGGGTGAAGGTGAAGGAGCACGGCGCCGGCTGCACGCTCGCCGCTGTCCGGGCCACGGCAGGCACCGCCTGCCGGGCCGGGTGACAGTGACGAAGGAGTCCGGCGGCACCACGAACCAGAGAGGGCGAGATGCGCTCCATCAAACTGCGTGACCTGGAGGTCTCCCGGATCGGTCTGGGCGCGATGGGCATGTCCCACGGCTACACCGGCTCCGGTACCGATGAGGCGGAGTCGATCAGGACCGTGCACCGGGCCCTTGAGCTCGGCGTCACGTTCATCGACACCGCCGAGATCTACGGCCCGTACACCAACGAGGAGCTGCTGGGGCGAGCCCTGAAGGGCCGCCGGGAGAAGACGGTGCTCGCGACGAAGTTCGGTCTGGTCTCCCACGCCGGTGCGGGCGCGTGGAACCTGGACTCCGGCCCCGCGAACATCCGGACCGCGCTCGAGGGCTCGCTGAAGCGGCTGGGTACCGACCACATCGACCTGTACTACCAGCACCGCGTCGATCCGAGCACGCCGATCGAGGAGACCGCCGGCGCCGTCAAGGAGCTGATCGAGGAGGGCAAGGTACGCGCTTTCGGCCTCTCCGAGGCCGGTCCGGACACGATCCGCCGGGCCCACGCCGTCCAGCCGGTCACCGCCGTCCAGTCGGAGTACTCCCTGTGGACCCGCGGCGTCGAGGCGCGGGTCCTGCCCGTCCTGCGGGAGCTGAACATCGGCCTGGTGCCGTTCTCCCCGCTGGGCCGCGGCTTCCTGACCGGCACCGTCCGCTCCACCGACCAGTTCGACGAGGACGACTTCCGCCGCGACAACCCGCGCTTCACCGGCGAGAACTTCCGGCGCAACCTCGGGCTCGCCGACGAGGTCGAGGCCCTGGCCGCCGAGGTCGGCGCCACGCCCGCACAGGTCGCGCTGGCCTGGCTGCTCGCCCAGGGCGACGACATCGCCCCGATCCCCGGCACCAAGCGCGTCAGCCGTGTCGAGGAGAACACCGCCGCCGACACGGTCACCCTGACCGCCCAGCAGCTCGCCCGGCTCGGCAGCCTGCCGCCCGCCGCAGGTGACACCCACACGGAGGCGCAGGCGCGGCTGCTCGAACGCTGATCGCCCACCCCGCCCCGCACCACCTCGTCTGGAGCAGTGCTCCTCATGCGCGCAGCGATGGCGCGTGTATGCGGCAGTGACCTGTAGCAGCTCCCCCCGCGTCCCACCACTTCCACCCGCCACCCGCTTCCACCCGTTCCCTCCCTCCCCCTCCCCCTCCCCCTCCGTACAGCGAAGGACATACCGCTCATGCAGACCGTCACTCTCAACAACGGCGTCCGGATGCCGCTCCTCGGCTTCGGCGTGTATCAGATCCCCGCCGAGGACACCGAGCGCGCCGTCTCCGAGGCCCTGGCCGCCGGCTACCGCCTGCTGGACACCGCCGCCGCCTACGGCAACGAAGAAGCCGTAGGCCGCGCCGCCGAGTCCAGCGGCATCCCGCGCGAGGAGCTGTTCGTCACCACCAAGCTGTGGGTCCAGGACGCACCGGCCGAGGACAACACCAGGCGCGCCTTCGAGGCCTCCCTGGCCAAGCTCGGCCTGGACTACGTCGACCTGTACCTGATGCACCAGCCCTTCGGCGACGTCTACGGCCAGTGGCGGGCCATGGAGGCGCTCCATCGCGAAGGCCTGGCCAGGGCGATCGGCGTCGCCAACTTCTACCCCGACCGGCTGGTCGACCTGATCCTCAACAACGAGGTCACTCCGGCCGTCAACCAGATCGAGACCCACCCCTTCTTCCAGCGCACCGAGTACCAGGACCTCATGCGCGAGCACGGGGTGCAGCTCCAGTCCTGGGGCGGCTTCGCCGAGGGCAGGAACGACCTGTTCACGAACCCGCTGCTCGCCGAGATCGGCAAGGAGTACGACAAGACCGTCGCCCAGGTCGTGCTGCGCTGGCTGACCCAGCGCGGCGTCGTCGCCATCCCCAAGTCGGTGCGGGCCGAGCGCATGGCCGAGAACATCGACGTCTTCGACTTCCGGCTCACCGACGAGCAGATGGCGGCCGTCGCCACCCTCGACACGGGCGGCTCCCTGTTCTTCGACCACCACGACCCCGAGATGGTCGCCTGGCTCGCCAAGCGCCGCCTGGATGCATGACCCGAACCCCCAGCCCCGAACGCCGAACGCCTCACCCCGAACCGGACCGCGCACCGGCACCCGGAGGCACGCGCCGGCTCGTCGTGTTGCGGCCGTGTGGCGGAGTCATGGCGGGCTCGTGGCAGCAGCGCCCGTCGCGGCGTCCGAGCGGCGGCGCACGTCTAGCATCCGGGGAACGGCCCCGCCGCTGCCGGTGCGGAGCCGTCACCGCACCGCCAAGGGCAGGTTCGTCATGAGCACATCCCACACCATCACCGTCGGCGAAGCAGAGGCTCGACTGCCCGAGCTGAACGTGGTCGACGTCCGCACCCCGGGCGAGTTCGCGTCCGGCCGTCTGCCGGGTGCCGTCAACGTCCCCCTGGAACGCATCGAGGACAAGGTGCCCGACCTGCGGGACGCCACCACGAGCAGGCCGCTCCTGCTGGTGTGCGCCTCCGGTACCCGCTCCGAGAAGGCCGTCGCGACCCTCGCCTCCCACGGGGTCGCCGCGGCGAGTCTCACCGGCGGCACCCGGGGATGGGCCTCGGCGGGCCATCCGCTCGAGTACCCGCAGGGACCCGTGCGGAAGGTCTGGGGGATGGAGCGTCAGGTGCGCTTCACCGCAGGGGCGCTGGTGCTGCTCGGCCTGGTTCTCGGGCTGCTCGTCCATCCCGTGTTCCAGGTGCTTTCGGCGGGGATCGCCGGGGGTCTGGTGTTCTCGGCGCTCACCGACACCTGCGGCATGGCGGTGGTCCTGGGCCGGCTCCCCTTCAACCGGCGCGGCGCGGCATCGCACAGCTGAGGCGCGCCGCCGCTTCCGGTCCGGTCACTGCCGCGCGTGCGGGTCCGGCGGGGCGGGGTGACGGCTCTTGGGGCCGAACCGGCCGAGCAGCGCGGTGAGGAGGACTGCCGTCAGGGTGCCGGCGACGACGCCGCTGCCCAGGATGGTCCGGGCCCAGCCGGGGAACCCCGCGTACAGGTCCGGGGTGAGCAGCGGCAGCAGTCCCACGGTGAGCGCGAGCGCTGCGGTCAGCGATCCCGTACCGGTGCCGGACAGGTCGGCGCGGCGGAGCATCTCGACGCCCATGACGGCGATCACGGCGTAGACGACGAGGGCGGAGCCTCCCACGACGGCCTCGGGTATGCCCGCCAGCGCCCGGGACACGGGCGTGGCCAGGCCGAGGACGACGAGGAGCGCTCCGGCACCGGCGGTCACGAACCGGCTGCGGACCCCGGTGAGCCGGCCGATGCCGATGTTCTCGGCGCTGGTGACCATGAGGGACGTACCGAACAGTCCTCCCGCCAGGGAGACGACGGCGTCGGCACGGGCGACGCGGGGGACGTCCCGTTCCGGGGCCGGGGTCCTGCCGACGGTCTCGCTGTTGAGCACGGTCTGTCCGGTGATCTCGGCCAGGGTGGTGAGACTGAACACGAGCAGCGGAAGGGCGGCGAGCAGGTCGAACCTCGGTGTCCCGAAGGGCAGGAACGCGGGCAGCGCGAAGCCGCTGCCGGCCGCGGGAGTGAAGGCTCCCAGGCCGGTCGCCACCGCCACGGCGGTGCCCACCGCCATTCCGATGAGGACGGACGTCTGGCGCCATACGCCGCGCAGGAACACGTACGCGGTGACGGTCGCCGCGACCGTGAGCCCGGCGAGCAGCATGGCGCGTGGCTCGCCCGTGCCGTCCGGTCCGGTGACGAGTCGGGCCGCGACCCGGATCATCGCGATCCCGATGAGCAGCACGGTCACCCCCATGACCAGGGGCGGGAAGAGCCGTACGACGCGGGCGTACAGGGGCAGCACGGCCAGGAGCAGGGCCGCCGCCAGAAGGACGGCGCCGGCGGCGGTCGGCGCCCCGTGTTCCTGGGCGATCTGGAGGAAGAGCGCGGTCGCGGCGCCGCCGGGCAGCATGACGAACGGAAGGCGGCCGCCGATCCGCCACACACCGAGTGACTGGAGCAGGGCGCCCGCTCCGCACAGCAGCAGGACGGCGCTGAGCAGTGAGGCCGTCGCACCGGGCGACATCTTCAGGGTGCCGGCGGCGAGGAAGACGGTGGAGACCGGGGCGGCGATCATCGCGAGGACGTGCTGGGCCGAGAGCGGTACCAGTCTCCGCCATGGAACCTTCGCGTCGACCGCTTCGACGGACGTGGAGTCGGGCGTGGAGCCGGGCGTGGGCTCGGACGTGGAGTCGGACGTGGACTCGGACGTGGACTCGGACGTGGAGTCGGGCGTGGGCTCCGAGGTGGATCTGGACGCCGGGGTCGTCGTCATGCCTTCGCCTCCAGCCACGGGATGTCGGCCGCGGAGTAACGGTAGGCGCGGAAGACGGCGTTGGGCTCGGACGGGAAGAGGCCCCGGACCTCGCTCTCGCCGTAGCCGGCGAAGTGCGGGACGACGTACTCCCAGCACAGGTAGCCGTCCCGGGTCACTTCGAACAGCCGCCCCGACGGCGAGTCGGTGACGAGCGTGTTGCCGTTCGGCAGGCGTTGGGCCGAGCCCATGAAGGGCGCGAAGAAGAACTCGCGCGCCGGGTCGTGGTACTCCCACACGATGTCGCCGCCGGCCCGGTCGATCTCGACGACGCGGGAGTACGGGACGTCGTGTCCGGGCCGGAAGACGCCGTTGTCGAAGACGAGGAACCGGCCGTCGTCCAGTTCGGTGGGGGCGTGCTGCTGGCTGACCGTGCCGGGGCCGCTGCGCCAGATGATCTCGCCGGTGTCGCGGCTGATGACGACGACGGCGGAGACGCTGCGCAGGCTGGCCAGGATGTTGCCGTCCCGCAGCGGCGTGACGCTGTTGATCAGGGGCCAGTGTTCACGCGCATAAGCCTCGTGCAGAGCGAAGGACGCCCGGTCGAGGTGCTCCGAGGCCCGCCAGGACCAGAGGAGTTCGCCGTTCGGACCGACCTCCTTGATGGTGTCGGCCCAGACGACGCCGCCCTCGGCCTCGGAGCCGGGCACGCCGCCCCGTACCGTCGCGGCTTCGGCCCCGGTCAGGGGTTCCAGGGCGGTGTAGAGGACGCGCCCGTCGTCGAGGTGGTGGGCGTCGTGGTGCTGGAGGGGGTCGCGGTGCTCCCGCAGGACGGTGCCGTCGGGTGCCGCACGGAGCATGACGCCACCCCGGTACTTGTGCCACATCGGGAAGAGGGCACGCTCCCCCGGAAGGACGCCGTTGTACGCCAGTGTGCCGTCGGCGAGCAGTCGGGCGTGGCGGCCGGGGCGGTACGGAAGGTTCCAGCTGTGGACGGTACGGCCGTGGAGATCGATGAGATAGACCTCCCCGGTGCCGGTGAGAGGTGCGTAGAGGGTGTAGCCGTCGGACACGGCCGTCTCGTCCAGGGCGATGAGGCCGACAGGGCGACGGCGGCGTGAGTTCTGGTCGACAGTGGGCACGTCAGGTTCCTCGCTTCAAACTTTCTTTGATGACAACAACCGACTTTGACGTTAGGACCGTTGTGTGACGGGCGTGTGTCAGGAGTACGAAACCGTCTCCGAGTTCCCGCTTCGCTCCGCGTAAGGTGCCGTCAGGCGCCGTCGACCAGGGAGAACGGCGCCTCGGGGCGGGGAAGGGAACATCCATGGAGGCCGAGAGCACGAACACCCCTCGGGTGGGGGCTGCCGTACGCCGCCGGCGCCGGGCACTCGACCTGACGCTCGCCGACGTGGCACGGATCAGCGGGCTCTCCTCCCCGTTCCTCAGCCAGATCGAGAACGACCGGGCGCGCCCGAGCATGAGGTCGCTCCAGCGGATCGCGGACGCCCTCGACACCACGGCGGTGCAGCTGCTCGCGACGTCGGACAGGACGCGCACGATCGACGTGGTGCGTGCCGGTGACGACAGCGGGCTCGACCGGGAGGCCGGCGTCCGGCCGGTGGTACGGGGCCGCCATCAGCTGCACGCGCTCGAGTTCGTCGGCGAGCACGAGGCTGATCGCGAGTTCCGGCACCGTAACGACGAGCTGATGTACGTGGCGGACGGCTCGGTGGAGGTCGAAGCCGATGGCCGGATCCACCGCCTGGGGCGCGGAGACACGCTCCTGGTGTCAGGCGGCGTCCGGCACCGCTGGCGCACCGTCGAACCGGGGTCGCGGGTCCTTGTGGTCGCGGTCGGCGACCACGTCGACGTCCTGGAACCCTGACGGGACAGGCACCTTCCCGGCGCGCTCGGACCGGGATCCGTCACGTGCGTGACAGAGACCAAGGCCGCACGCTGGAAGGCGTGACCCGCCCCCGGCCGCCTCGCGCCCTCACGCCTCGCGCCGTCGAAGCTCACGCCGTCACGGCTCACGCCGCAGAATCTCACGCCGTCGAAGCTCACGCCGTCGAGCGGCGAACGGAAGGGAAAGGAGCACCGCGCCATGAGTGACCTCATCCTGATCCGTCACGGCGAGACGGAGTGGAGCGCCTCCGGGCGTCACACCGGCCGTACCGATCTGCCGCTCACGCCGGACGGCGAGGCGGAGGCACGTACGCTCGCCCCGTTCTTCAAGGGCCGGTCCCTCTCCTTCGTGCTCACCAGCCCTTTGCTGCGGGCCCGGCACACGGCGGAACTCGCCGGGCTGCGGGATGCGGTGACGGACGAGGATCTGTGCGAGTGGGACTACGGCGGGTACGAGGGGCTGACCACGGCCCGGATCCATGAGACCCGGCCGGACTGGTCCCTGTGGAAGGACGGCGTACCCCCGCACGCCGACGGGCGACCGGGCGAGTCCGCCGAGGACGTGGGACGAAGGGCCGACCGGGTGCTGGCGCGCATCGCGCCTCTCCTCGCCGACTCGCGGGAGGACGGCGTGGTGGTCGCACACGCGCATCTGCTGCGTGTCCTCACCGCCCGCTACCTCGACCTGCCGGCGTCCGAGGGGCGGCTGTTCCTCCTGACGACGGCGACGGTCGGCAGGTTGTCCACGGAGCACGGACTGCCGGTGGTGGCAGGCTGGAACCAGCGCCCGCTCCCCCGTGTCCATACGTGACCCGGACGCCGGTCGCTCTACGGAGGGGCGGCCGCCGGCACCGCCGTACGGGACTCCCTGACTGATCCCGAGGAGTGCCCGGCCGACTGAGCCGAAGGAGTGCCCGGCCCGCCGGCTCGTCCGCCCCGACGACTGGCGCGGTACCGGGAGCAGCGGTGCGATGGGGCCATGCACGAGCGTGAGCACGCCATGAACCGGTACGCCGGGCATTGGGCGGCGTGGCCGCCGGTGGCCGGTGCCGCGGTCATGGCCACCGGCATCCTGTCGGTCGGTCTGAGTCTGACCGGCTTCGAGGTGGTCTCTGTCGTGGCCCTGTGGCTGGCCACAGGGCTGTGGCTGCTGCTGGCGATCGGCTTCGCGGCCCTGCTCGTGAGGGACCGGCGCCGCTGGGAGGTGACCGCCGACACCCCGCCCGCGCTCACCGCGGTCGCTGCCACGACCGTGCTCGGCGTCCGGTTCGAGCTCCTCGGCCTCACTCCGGTGGCCGTGTCGCTTCTGGTGATCGCCGCGGTGGTGTGGCCCGCGATGCTGGTCGCGGTCCTCCGGCACCTGACCCGGCGGGCGCCGGGCGCCGTGTTCCTGATCTGTGTGGCCACCCAAGGGCTCGCGGTCCTGTGTGCCGTCCTCGCGCCGGAGCTCGGTGACTGGTCGGCTCGGGTGGCCCTCGGCTTGTTCCTGCTGGGCCTCGCGTTGTACGTCGATGCCCTGGCCCGCTTCGATCTCCGCCAGGTGGTGACGGGCGCGGGCGACCAGTGGATCGCGGGCGGGGCCCTGGCGATCTCGGCGCTCGCCGGATCGAAGCTCCTCGCCTCGGGCGTCTGGTCCGGCGGCGCGGCCACGACGCTGCGGACGACCACGCTCGTCCTGACGGCGCTTGATCTGGCCTGGTACGCAGTCCTGCTGTGCGGCGAGTTCACCCGGCCACGCCTCGCGTACGACGTCCGTCGTTGGGCGACGGTCTTCCCGCTCGGCATGACGGCGGTGGCGGCCCTGTCCGTCGCGGCGGCCACCGGAGTCGCGTGGCTGGAGACGTTGGGCCGGGTGCTGCTGTGGATCGCGGTCGCCGTGTGGCTCCCGACCGCCTACGGCTTCACCCGCTCGCTCATGGGACACGCCGCCGACCGCCCCTCCCCCGCTGCCGACAACCGTCGCCCGGCCCGGGCGCGCCGGTGGCGGTGACAGCCGCGGCGGTCACCGTGCGCCACCCCAGGAGGACGACCACCAGGCTGAGGAACGAGCCGCCCGCGGCGTCCGGCGGGGCGGAGAGGCTCGGCCGCCCGTTCCCAGGACCGGACGGCCGGCGCCGGGCTGCCCGCCCGGAGAAGGCAGGCCGTGTCCACGGGATCCGGTCCACGGCGGTGTCGCTACCGAAAGTGACGGGTCACCATGTCCGGCCACAAGTGTGCAAATCCAGCCGTTGCGGCAGGAGAGGCAGGCGGGGAGATCGGCTGTCCGAGGGGGCGGGAGCGCCGGCGGCGAACCTGCGGGGCGGCCCCTCACAGGTCGGAGCCTCTGTCAAACCGTCCGCCCTCCGCCCGCCCTCCGCCCGCCCTCCTCGGGGAGGCACGGCCGCGGCTCCCCGATGGTGCCCGGGCCCGCCGTCCCGCCTGTGCCTCACGCGGTGAGGCGTCGGACAGGCGAAGGGTGCACACTGGTCCTGGAGCCTTGCACGCTCCCGTTTCTGACCCCTCCGAGAGACACCTCATGCACGACGAGACCTCCGAGGAAACACGTATCGGGAACGCCGGCCACGGCGTCGCCCCTGGCCCATCGCGTGACGATGGCCGGACCGACCCTCCTGTTCGGCCCTGTCATCGGCAAGGCTCGTCCGTACGGACTGCCGACCCGTTCCAGTCGCTCGATCCGAGCGTCGTGGGAGTGGCGAGTCCCGTAGCCCTGAAGGGCTTCGGGACGATCCATCCGGGCGGCGGGAGGAGGACCACATGGCAACGTCACAGGGCTCCGCACCCCGTGCCGGACCGGAAGACGGGGCCGGCGGGGCATCGTCCGCTCCCGCGGCCGACCCGGCGGACCAGCTGGCGCGCCTCGGCCGCTCGTGGGTCTGGCTCCTCGGCGCCGCGATGGCGACGCTCATCCCGGGCATCCTGGCGCTCGTATGGCCGGATGTCACCCTGCACGTCCTGGCCGTGCTCATCGGGGTGTACTTGCTGCTGACCGGCGCCTTCCAGTTCGTGACCGTCTTCGGGCGGGGCAGCGACCGCGTGCCCGGTCTGATCGTGGCCGTCCTGTGTGTCCTGGGCGGGGTCCTGTGTCTGAGGAACCCGCTCCAGACCATCGCCGCGCTCTCGCTGATCGTCGGCGCCGTCTGGCTGGTGTCCGGGATCGTCACCCTCTACACGGCCATCGCCACCAAGAACATGCCGCACCGCGGCGTCGTCATGGCCGTCGCGGTCCTCGGCATCGTCGCCGGAATCGTGGTGCTGGCGCTGCCGACGGAGTCCGCCCGGGCCCTGACCAGGCTGCTCGGCCTCTGGCTCGTCCTGCTCGGCCTGGCCGAGACGGCCGTCGCGCTCGCGTGGCGGTCGGCGCTGCGCAGGGCTGGCGTCACGGGTCACGACTCACCGGGCCCCGGCTGACAAGCCGCGTCGCCGACGCAGCCTCGCGCCCGGGCTTCGGAGTGAGGCTCTCCCCGCCACGCGCACGACCCGTGGTACGCCCGGCATGCCCGGCGACCTCGGAAACGGAGGAATCGTGTACCTCGCCTACGACTACCCGCTGCTCAACGTCTTCTGGACCATGCTCTGGTTCTTCCTCTGGATCCTGTGGTTCATCCTGCTCTTCCGGATCATCACCGACATCTTCCGCGACAAGGACATGAACGGATGGGGCAAAGCGGGGTGGCTCGCCTTCGTCATCCTGCTCCCCTTCGTCGGTGTCCTCGTGTACGTGATCGCCCGCGGCAAGAACATGGGCCGTCGCGAGATGGCCCAGGCCCGTGACCAGCAGCGGGAATTCGACGCCTACATTCGCGAGACCGCGTCCGGCGCCGCGCGACCCAGCAGCGCCGAAGAACTGACCAGGCTCTCCGAGCTCCGCTCCCGTGGGGACATCACGGATGAGGAGTTCAACCGGGCGAAGGCGCTGATCCTGACCGACGACAGGCCGGCCGCGAGCCCCGCACCCGGCGTGCCCCCCACCCCCGGACGCTGACCGCGCCCGGCGATTCGACCGAGAAGCGAGGGATCGTGATGGCCTCCACCCACACCACACGGTCGGCAGACACGACGAGACAGGCCTGGGCCGGCGGACTGACCGTCTTCGCCGCCGTCATGCTCGGGATCACCGGCCTCGTCGGCATCTTCCGCGGCATCATGGCGATCGCGGAGGACGAGGTCTTCGTCGACACGCCCAACTACGTCTTCAAATTCGACCTGACGTCATGGGGCTGGATACACCTCGTCATCGGCGTCATCGCGGTCCTCGTCAGCTTCGGGCTGTACCGGACGGCCACGTGGGCACGCGTGGCGGGCGTGGGCATCGCCGCGCTCATCATCATCGCCAACTTCCTTTCCCTGCCGTACTACCCCGCCTGGTCGATCCTGATGGTCGCCATGTCGGGCTTCATCATCTGGGCGCTGTGCGCGGTGAAGAGGGAGGAGCTCCTCTGACGTAGGGCGACCGTGTCCGGCACCCACCCCTGTCCAGCCGCCGCACGAACGGCGGGGCAGGGGTGGGTGCCGGTCAGGGTCGCGGCCGGTATGTGGCCGCGGGTCGGTCCGTCGTACGAGGTCTGTGCGTCGTACCGAGTCGGTGCGTCGTGCCGAGTCGTTACGTCGTACCGAGTCGGGCGAGTTCCTCCGTGGCGCTCCTTTCGATCACGGCGGCCAGGTCCTTCACTTCGTGCGCGCCGCCGGAGGCCTGTTCGCCCGCGCAGAGGGTCCGGGACTGTGTGAAGTGGGCGCGAAGGCTGTCGGCGAGGATCCGGTCGAATTCCCTGCCTGTCGCTCTCTTCGCCCCGGCGAGCGTGGCGCGGCTGACCATGCCCGGCATGTCGTGGCCCTCGTGGGGGCGGGTGTCGGGGATCCCCGAGAGGTCCAGGAGCGCGCGCAGTCTCGCCTGTTCCTCCTTCAGCCGTGTTCCGGCCCGGTCTGCGAGATCCGCAAGGGCGGGATCCGCCGTACGAGAGGGTGCAAGGCCGGTCAGCAGGAGGGCCCGCTCGCCCATGGGAATCATCAACTGGATCCATGCGGCGTCGGTGGCGTTGAAAGCCGCTGCCCGCGGCGGGCCGGTCTCCGGCTGCGTGGTGCAGCCGGTGACCAGGAGCACCGCGAGCAGGGCCCACGCCGTCCGCAGGGTCAGAAGGTGCCGGCGGAGTTGCACTTGGCGCTCTGCACGATGCAGTCCTTCACGCGGTGTCCCAGCGCCGCGTTGTCCCAGGCGTTGAAGAAGTCGCCGTGGATGGACGACGCCATGCCGGAGGACAGGGAGAGGCCGGTGGCGCTTCCGGAGGTCGGGTAGCCGATGACGAAGGAGACGGACGGGATGGCGACGGGGTGGTCGCCGCTGCACGTGCCGTTGTGGGCGAAGGCGACGTGCGACTTGTGGTCCGGACTGTCGAGGTGCTTGCCGTCCCAGCAGTCGGGGAACAGCAGTTGGTGGACGAGCTTGGCGGTCGGTGCGCAGATCGGCCAGTTGCCGTCGGCGCTGCGCCCGATCTCGCCTCCCTCGCCGGCGCAGAAGAACTGGTTGGCCGAGCCTGCCGGAGTGGGTACCTGGGATTTGGCGTTGCCGGCGATCATGCGGAAGCCCTGGGGGAAGGGAACCGTCGCCGAGGGGTCGGGCAGGCGGGAACCGTAGTAGACGATCACGCCGTCGCTCTCGACGGCCCTGCCGTCCTGGTAGAGGGTGGGGATCCAGTAGGCGGAGAGGTCCTTGGCAGGGGTACAGCTGGTGCCCGGGTTGGCCGACAGGCTCTGGGGCGTGGTGAACGCGTCGGTGCTCTTGTTCCCGAAGAAGCTGTGCATGTGGGACGCACCGGGCAGGCCGGGGGCGACGATGGGGTCGTCCGGCTTGGAGTGGCTGTAGGTGCAGGTGGCGTTGAACTCGGGTACGCGGACCGTGCCGGCGGGCACGGTGGCCGGGGTCATGGCCCGGAACTGCGCCAGCTGCGTGTTCCAGGCGGCCTGGTCGATGCCGACCCAGCCGGGCGCGGGGCCGCCGCTGCCGCCGCCGTTGTCGAACGAGAACCAGTTGATGTTGACGAAGTCGCCGGGTGTGGCGCTGCGGATGACGGCGAACAGGGTCTGCGGGCCGGTGGGGTGGGTGGTGATGTCGGCGGTCCGGGTGGCCCAGGTCTGCCAGCCGCCGGTGGGGGCGATCGGGAAGGTGGCGAGCAGCGGGCCGGTGAGCGATCCGCTGCGCAGTTCCACGGTTCCGGGGCCTCCTGTGGCGGAGGCGATGCGGGCGGAGGCGGTCACGGGGCCGGCGGCGCCGAGGTCGACGGTGTCGAAGCGCAGCCAGTCCCCGTCGGCGAGGTAGGCGACGTTCTGCCCGCCGTCGGTGTCCGCGGTCGCTTCGACGCCCGCGCCGGACTGCGCGGCATAGGACTCGGCCTGGACGACGAGGGCGGCGGCCCACGCGGTCTGTGCGGTGAGTGTGACGCTGAGCGCGGCGGCCAGGACGACGGCCAGCACGCCGGCTAACAGGGTGTGGAGGTGGACGGAACGTCGGATCATGTCTGTTCCTCTGGGGTTGTGGGAGGAGAGGAGGGGTGGGAGCGGTTGGGGAGGGGGGTGGGGAGCGGTTGCGGAGGGGGGTGGGGGCGCTCGGGTCGCGCGGCGGAACCCGACCCGGCGAGAACCCCCGGGGCGGCGGGACCGACCCGGCGAGAGCCCCCCGGGAGGCACGAACTACTGGTAGACCCGCACGTAGTCGACGAGCATCCTCGCGGGGAACGGGGTGGTGGCGTCGGTGGGGCCGGGCCAGTCGCCGCCGACCGCGAGGTTGAGGATCATGTAGTGCGGGTGGTCGAAGATCCAGGGCCCGCGAGTCGACTCCACCTGCTCCTTGTCGAGGGTGAGGACGGTGCGCCCGTCGAGGCCGTAGACGATTCCCTTGCTCGTCCAGTCGGCGGTCCAGGTGTGGAAGTCGTCGGAGAAGTCGGCGTCCTGGGGCAGTCCGTAGGGCGAGCCGATTCCTCCGCCGCCGTTGTAGGCGGGAGCGTGGACGGTGGAGTACGCGGTCTTCACGTCCTTGCCGAGGATCTCCATGATGTCGATCTCGCCGTTGTACGGCCACGGCCGGCCGCTCAGGAAGTCGGCTCCCATCATCCAGAAGGCGGGCCAGAGCCCGTTTCCCTTGGGGACCTTGATGCGTGCCTCGACCCGACCGTAGGTGAACCGGAAGGTGGATCCCGTGTTCATGCGGGCCGAGGTGTACTGGCAGGTGGTGCTGCCGGTCAGCGGGTCGGGCGGGCATCCCTTGCCGGGCGTGGCCTGCTTGCGGGCCTCCATGACGAGATGCCCCGCTCCGTCGAGTGCGGCGTTGTCGTGGTCGGTGTAGTACTGCAGCTCGCCGTTCTGGCCGGTGCCCGGGTCGGCCTTCCACTTGGCCGGGTCGGGCTTGCCTCCGGCGGCACCGTCGAACTCGTCGCTCCAGATCAGCCGCGGCGGCTCCGCCGGGTCGGGCGGCAGCGGCGGGGCCGGGATCGGGGCACCGCCGCTGCCGTACACCTGGAACTCCCAGAGGGAGTAGCCGTAGGCGGTGGCGCGTTCGGTGCCGTACATCCGTACGTGACGGCCGGTGCCGGCGACGTCGAGGGTCTGTTTGAGTCCTGTTCCCGTCGTGGTCGAGTAGATCGGTGTCCAGTCGGTGCCGTTCGATGAGACCTGGATCTGGAAGGACCTCGCGTAGGCGGGATCCCACTGGAGGACGATCTTGTTGATCTGTGCGACGGCCCCGAGGTCGACGGAGATCCAGGCGGGGTCGGTCCAGCCGGTGGTGGAGCTGGTCGCCCAGCGGGAGGCCGGGTCACGGTCGAAGGCGCGGGCGGGGGTGCATTCCCAGCAGTTCTGGTCGCTCTGCGAGGAGGATGCCGCGCCCGGCCTGCCATAGGAGAGCAGGGTGTCTCCGCCGCTGTCGCCCCCGGTGGCGGTGCGGACGGCGAAGGTCCAGAGGGAGTACCCGTAGGCGGTGGCGCGCTGGGTCGCGTACAGACGGACGAAACGTCCGGTGCCGGACACGGTGACGTTCTGGCTGCCGCCGGTGCCTTCCACCGTCTCGTGGACGGTGGTCCAGGTGGTCGCGTCGTCCGACACCTGGATCCGGAACGCCTTGGCGTACGCGGCCTCCCAGTCGAGTGTCAGGCCGCATACCTGCTTCGTGGTGCCGAGGTCGACCTGGAGCCACTGCGCGTCGGCGAATCCGCTGGACCAGCGCGTGGCGGGGTCTCCGTCGACGGCGTTCCGGGCGCTGAACGCCCCCTCGGTGCTTGAGGCGGTGACGGGCCTGCCTCGCGCGGCGTCCGTGCTGCCGCAGGCGCTGGTGCCTGCGCCGGTGGAGCCGTGGACCTGGAACTCCCAGAGGGAGTAGCCGTAGGCGGTCGCGCGCCGGGTCGCGTACAGACGGACGAAACGCCCGGTGCCGGACACGGTGACGTTCTGGCTGCCGCCGGTGCCTTCCACCGTCTCGTGGACGGTGGTCCAGGTGGTCGCGTCGTCCGACACCTGGATCCGGAACGCCTTGGCGTACGCGGCCTCCCAGTCGAGGCCGATCCGGCTGATCGTCGCGGTGGCGCCGAGGTCGATCTGGAGCCACTCGGCATCGGTGAAGCCGCTGGACCAGCGCGTGGCGGGGTCCGCGTCGACGGCGTTCCGGGCGGCGAACGCCGCCTCGGTACTCGAGGCGGTGACGGACTTGCCCTGCGACAGAAGGACTTCCGCGGCGCGGGCGGATACGGCGGGACTGGCCGATACGGCCGAGGTGGCGGGGACGGCGGGACTGGTGGGTACGGCCGGAGTGGCGGGTACGGCGGTGAAGGTGAGCAGGGTGGCCACGACGGCGACGAGCGGACCGAGGCGGCGAAGCAGCGGACGCACGGCGTCTCCTCAAATAGGGAAAGGCGAGGGAGCGCTCCCTGAGGGGTGAGAATGGGCCGGTCCACATCGACTGTCAAGGCCTTGGTTCACTTGATGGAAACGCCACGGACTCTCCAACTGCCTTTCATGGAACGGTTTCTGAGGAGCCATCGACAGCCCCGACCAAGGCTTCTGCCAGGCAGGGTCCCTGTGCGGGCGAGGGTGCGTGACGGCGTGGGAGCCCGGACGACCGCCGCCCGCAAGGCCGTTGACATGGGCGGCGGCGGGGAGTCATCCTCGCCGGAGAACGCTCCCTGAGCGGCTCGGGCGTCGTCGATCGAAACGGACCGGGATGAAACGACCCACGCTGGAAGTGGTCGCCGCACGCGCGGGTGTGTCCAAGTCGAGTGTCTCCAGGGTCGTCAACGGTGAGACGACCGTCGCCCCCGAGATCCGTGACGTCGTGATGCAAGCCGTGCGCGAACTGGGCTACGTGCCCAACGCGGCCGCCCGCAACCTCGTCACCCGCCGTACGGACGCGGTGGCCGTCGTCGTCTCCGATCCGCCCCAGGGCGTCGTCTCCGACGACCCCCTCTTCTCGACCGTCGTGCGTGCCGTGAGCAGAGAACTGGAGGCCGCGGGCAAGCAGGTCGTGCTCATGCTCGCGGAATCCGACCGCAGCCGGGCCCGGGTGGAGCAGTACGTGGCCGGCAGGCACGTCGACGGTGTCATGCTCGTCGCGCTGCACGGGACGGATCCCCTGCCGGCGGCACTGGCCAGGACCGGCCTGCCGATAGCCTCCTTCAACCGCACGTCCGCACCCCGGGTTCCCTACGCCAGCCTCGACAACATCGGCGGCGCCTCGCTCGCCGTACGGCACTTGCTGGACCGGGGACGTCGCAGGATCGCCGCCATCACCGGGCCGCTGGACCTGTTCGAGGCACGCGAGCGCCTCGACGGCTACCGCGAAGCGCTTCGCGACACCGGCCGACGGTCGATCGTCGCCCTGGGCGACTTCACCCGAGCGTCGGGCGCCCAGGCGATGCGGCAGCTCCTTGAGGACGACCCCGCGCTGGACGCGGTGTTCGCGAGCAACGACCTCATGGCCATCGGAGCCCTGCGGACCCTGCGCCAGGCGGGGCGCCGCGTCCCCGAGGACGTGGCCGTCGTCGGCTTCGACGACATCGAGGCCGCCGCGTACACCGCGCCGGCCCTCACCTCCGTACGCAGCCCCATGGCCGACCAGGCCATCGCGACGGTCCACCTGCTCCTGGGTCTCATCGAGGGTGGCCCCGGAGATCCGGTCGTCATCCCGAACGAACTCGTGGTCCGCGAGTCGACCTGACCGGCGCGGTTCCGGCGCCGGGATCCCGTGAGGAATCCGAGGATCCCCGAGCCGCACCCATCATCCGACGATCGGTCCGGTCGCCCGAAGGAACACTCGCCTGGGTGACTGTGGGGCGGCTGAGGGCCGGGACATGATCATCGGTATGAGTGCCTCTCTGATCCGCCGCGCCTGCGCCGCGGCCCTGCTCGTCACGTCCACCCTCGCTCCCGCCGTCGCCGCCGCACCCCAACCCGGCGCGCCCGCCCCGGAGTCGAAGCGTGCCGTGCAGGCCCGCCTGCTCGGCGAGAAGATCGTCCCGCACAAGCTCGACTTCCTGGGGACCACGGTCGGCGGTCTCTCCGGCATCGACCGCGACCGGTGCACCGGCGAGTACGTCCTCATCAGCGACGACCGCTCCTTCCTCCAGCCCGCGCGCTTCTACACCGCGAAGCTCGACGTCGACGCCGCGGGCGTGCACGCCGTCGACTTCACCTCGACCCACCCCCTCCTCCAGCCGGACGGCTCGGTCTACCCGTCCCCCGCCCTCGGCGACGGCAAGGCGATCGACCCGGAGGAGATCCGGGTCGACCCGCGCGAATGCCGCTACTGGTGGGGGCAGGAGGGCGACCGGCCCGCCGTCGCCGGCCCCCCGGTGATCCAGCCGTCCATCGAGATCTCCGAGCCCGACGGCACCCACCACGGCCGTCTGCGGCTGCCGCAGAACTACTTGATCACCGCCGAGCGCGGGCCGCGCCGCAACCAGGCCGTCGAAGCACTCACCTTCGGCGCCCGCGGCACCGTCGTGACCAGCGCGATCGAGGGACCCCTGCTCCAGGACGGGCCGGTGCCGGACCTGACGCACGGCGCGCTCGTCCGCGTCACGCGACAGACCCGCGGCGGCCGGGTGCTCGGGCAGTTCGCGTACCCCGTCGAGAAGATCTTCGCCGAGTCCGACCCGACCAGCCCGTGGGGCCCCGATACCGGCGTACCGTCCATCCTGGCCTTCCCGAACGACCCCGAGCGCTACCTCGTGCTGGAGCGCACCTGGGTCGCCGGCTCCGGCTACAAGATCCGCCTGTACGACACCACGACGCGGGGCGCCACCGACGTCCGGTCCGTGGACTCCCTGGCCGGACAGCCCGTCGCGCCCATGCGGAAGAGGCTCGTCGCCGACTTCCACACCCTCGGCCTGTCCACCGTCGACAACACCGAAGGCATGACCTGGGGACCCACCCTGCCGTCCGGCGAGCGGTCCCTGATTCTCGTCAGCGACGACAACTTCGACAAGGAAGCGGTCACGCAGATCGTCGCGCTGGCGCTCCGCTGAACCAGGTGAACCATGTGAAGCGGGTGAAGCCGGTGAAGCCGGTGAAGCAAGCGAGCCCGCGCTGCCCGGTGAACCCGGGCCGCATGGGCTGACGCCCGCCGCGCACTCGCCGTCCTCCGGACCGTCGACGACACCCGGGCGCCTCCGCGCCCGGCGCGTCGCTCCGGAGGGCGGCGCGCTGTTCTCCGCACGCCTCGGTCACCCCGTACGCGATGTGGACCGTACGGCGGAGACGGGCCGGTCAGGCGCCCTCGTCGAAACGGCCCGCCTCCACCTGAAGGGCGAGGGACTGCAGCACCTCGGCGGAGGAGACGTCGGTCCGCCCCTCGTCATGCGCCACGGCGAGACTGGTGAAGGCCAGCGTGAACCCGGAGACCATGGTGTACAGCGCGGGACCGAGCGCTGCGGCAAGGAGGTGGGCGACCTCCTGGGGAGCGGCGTCGGCCGGCACGCTGATGTGGGGCAGCATCTCGTTGAGCATCTGCGTGACCACCCGCGGCTCGATCTCGGACGCGGCCTCGAAGGCCTCGTCGCCCTCACTCTCGTCCTCCACGGCCCGGCGGATCTCCTGAGCCTCCGTCAGGATGCCGATCACTCGCTTCAGAACCTCAGCTCGCTCCATTTCACGGAGCCTAGCCCCCGGAGGCGGTCAGGGGGGTGGTGGGACCGCTGGGGGCAGCGATCCTCCAGCTGCCGTCGTTCACCGCGTACACCGTCAGCCTGCGGTCGACCGTGTCGCCTTCCCTGTCGAAGGCCACACGGCCGGTGACCCCGTCGAAGGCCACACCGGCGACTGCCGGCGAGAGCTTCGCCCTGGCGTCGTCCGGGAGCCTGCCGCCGTTGTCCGTCACGAGGGTCTTCACCGCTTCGATGAGGGCCCAGGTCGCGTCATAGGCGTAGGGGCCGTACCAGCCCGGCGGCTCGGGGTAGTTCGCCTTCCGGTACCGGGCGAGGAACTCCCGGCCTGCCGCCGACCCATCGGCGGGCACGCCGATCTGGGTCGCGAGATCGCCCTCGGCCTGCGGGTTCTCCGTGAGGTACTGCTGGTCGAAGATGCCGTCGCCGCCCATCAGGGGGACGTTCACCCCCGCCTGCTTGAGCTGCTGGGACAGCGGCGCAGCGGTGTCGTAGTAGCCGCCGAAGTAGACGGCGTCGGCGCCTGAGGCCCGCACTCTGACGGCGAGTCCCGCGAAGGCGCGTTCCGCGGGGTCGACCTGCTCGGTGCCGACGACGGTGCCGCCGAGTCGGGTGAACTCGGCGGTGAGACCGGCGGTGAGTGCGGTGCCGTGTGCGCTCGTGTCGTCGACGACGTACAGCTTGGTCTTCTTCGCCTCATGCAGGTACCGGGCGGCGAACGGCCCCTGGTCGACGTCCGTCGCGATGGTGCGGAAGTAGGTGGAGTGGGGTCGGGATCTGGTGCCCGCTGCCCAGTCGGGGCCCAGGGTCAGGGCCGGGTCGGTGTTGGCCGGTGACACGTTGACCACGTCCGCCCGCGCGAGTGGGGGCACCAGTGCTCGGGCGACAGCGGAGTTGAGAGGGCCGACGACGCCCAGAACCTTCTCGTCGGCCACGAACCGGGTGCCGTTCGCCGCGCCCTTGGCGGGGGCGGCCGCGTCGTCCAGCGCCTCGATCTCGAATGTCACGCCGGGGACGTGGCGGGACTCGTTGGCGGTCCTGGCCGCCAGGTCGGCGGAGTTCTTGATGCCGACGCCCATCGGGGACAGTCCGCCGCTCAGCGGTGCGTCCACGCCGATCACCACCGTGACGGAGGGGTTGCCCGCCCCGCTGCCTGCCGCCCCACCGCGGGCGGCGTCGTCGTCGCGGGTGAGGGCCCAGGTCAGGAGGGAACCGGAGGCCAGCACCGCAAGCGCCGTGCCCAGGACCGCGGAGCGCCGGGTGAGACCACGCCGCGGAGGCGACATCGGCCCTCGGTGCTCGGAGTCGCCCGCCGCGTCGAGCGTGACCTGGCTCTCCCCCTGGGGTACGGGCACGGGCACGCGCGGAGTGGTCGGGCGGTCCGGCACGGGGCCGCGCGGCGTGCCGGCGGCGGAACCGGAGTCGAGGACCGTGGGGGTCGGTGGTGGCGGAGTCGGAGAGGGCGCCTGCTGCGGCATCGGCGGGACGGAGGCGTTCTCCGCCACCGCGTCCGATACGGGTACGGGTACGGGTGCGGGCGCGGGCGCAGGTTCCGGTGCAGGCGCAGGGGTCACCCGCGGATCGGGCGTGGGGACGGGGGTGTCGGCGGGAGTGGGCGTGGGTTCGGACTCGGGGCCCTGTTCGCGCACGGGTCCGTGCTCGGCGGACACGTCGGGACCTGCCGTGGACCGCAGCACGGAGGCGAGCATCTCGGCTGCTTCCGAGGCACCCACGCGCCGAGCCGGGTCCTTGGTAAGGAGCGCGTCCAGGACGGGGGTCAGCGGGCCGGCATGGACCGGCGACCGGTGCGGGCTGGTGAACACCGCCACGGCCAGGGCATGGAGCCCTTCCGCCTCGAACGGCGGGCGTCCCTCGACGGCGTGGTACAGGGTCGCGCCGAGCGCCCACAGATCGTTGGCCGGAGTCGGGCGCTTGCCGTCCAGCTGCTCCGGCGGCATGTACTGCGGGGTGCCGATCACGATTCCGCTGTGACTCAGTTTGGTCGTGGCGTCCGCGAGGTGGGCGATGCCGAAGTCGGTCAGGACGACACGGTCCTTGGTCAGGAGCACGTTGTCCGGCTTGATGTCGCGATGGACGATGCGCGCCCGGTGCGCCTCGGCCAGCGCGTCGAGCATGGCGGCGCCGATCTCGGCCACCCGCCGTACGGGCAGTCTGCCGTGGCTTCGGATGGCGGCGGCCAGGGACTGCCCACGGATCAGCTCCATGATGATGACGGGGGCTCCGTGATGCTCCACGACGTCATGGACGGTGATGACGCCGGGGTGGCTGAGAGTGACCGCTGCGCGGGCCTCGCCGGTGAACCGCCGGAGCAGCACGGCCCGGTCGTCGTCGTCCATGCCCGGCGGGAACAGGATCTCCTTGACGGCGACCTCGCGCCCGAAGAGCTGCTGGTCGAGGCCGCGCCACACCCGGCCCATGCCGCCCTGGCCGATGCGTTCGACCAGCTGGTAGCGGCCGGCGATGAGTTCGGGATTCTGCTCGGTCACGCGCACACTCTAGGACTTACTGGTCCGATCAGGTGATGGAACCACGGCTGGAACACGCCTTCGGTGACGGCGCGATCGGATGGCGCCTTCAGCCTGTGGAGGTGTCGGCCAGGCGACGAGGGGCGCACGCGATCCGTCGACGGCGGCCGTCAGGCCCGTACGGGGAGTGATGCCGGCCCGCGGACGAGTCGGGTGCGACGCCATTCCAGTCGGTCTTCCGGGACGGCGAGACGGACGCCGGAGCATCGGGTCAGGAGCGCCCGCAGGGCGATCTCCGCCTCTGCCCTCGCCAGGGGCGCGCCGACACAGCGGTGAATGCCGTGGCCGAAGGCGAGGTGGGCAGCCGCGTTCCGGTCCAGGTCGAGCCGGTCCGGCGCCGGGAACCGCGCCGGGTCCCGGTTGGCCGCGCCCAGTGCGACCAGGACCGGGACTCCGGCCGGGATCTCCGTACCGCCGAGCTCGACGGCTTCCGTGGTGAACCGGAAGGTGGCCGTGCTCACCGCCGAGTCGAAACGGAGCAGTTCGTCCAGCGCGGCGGGGACGTCGTCGGGCTTGGCGCGAAGGCGGTCCAGAGCGGCCGGGTGCCGGAGCAGTGCCAGAAGAGCGTTTCCGAGGGCGTTGGTGGTGGTCTCGTGGCCGGCCACGAGGAGGAGCACGGCCAGCGAGACCAGCTCCGTCTCGCTCAGGTGATCGTCTCCGTCGCGAGCGGCGATGAGCCGGTCGAGGAGAGAACTGCCGGGTTCCCGGCGCTTGGCGGCGACGAGGTCCGTCATGTAGTCGGCCATCGCGTGCGAGGCGGCGTCGATGACATCGGACTCCCCTGCCGCGAAGAGCTGCGCCGACCAGCGCTGCACGTCGGGCCGGTCCGCCTGCGGGACTCCGAGCAGCTCGCAGATCACGATGACGGGCAGCGGCACCGCGAGGCCGGCCACGAAGTCGAACGGCCCGTCGGCGGGCCACTGATCCAGCAGCTCGTCGGTGACGCGGGCGATGAACGGGCGCAGCCGGGCGACAGCCCCGGTGGTGAACGCCCTGGTCACCAGTCCGCGCAGCCGGGTGTGCTGGGGCGGGTCGCTGGCCAGCATCGTGTGGGCGACCGCGGGGTGCAGACGGCGCCGCGATCCCTTGTCCGCGAAGAACGCGGCCGTGTCCTTCGAGAGGCGCGCGTCGCCGAGGGCCGCTCTGGCTTCCGCGTAGCCCGTGACGAGGTAGGCGGGGCGCCCGCCGGAGCCGGGGACGGGTCGCACCGGGGATATGGAGCGCATGGCCGCGTAGGCCGGGTAGGGGTCCTGGAGGAAGCGGGGTTCCTGAGTCGGGTCGGTCATGTCCCCAGGCTCCAACGGGCTCCGACCGGCCGCGGACTGCGACACGCCCGTCCCGGCCCGCGATCGGGCCGTGGTCGGGCCGTGGTCGGGCCGTGGTCGGGCCGTGGTCGGGCCGTGGTCGGCTCCTTCGGCACCGGTGCGCAGGTGCGCAGGTGTCGGCCCCCTGCCCGAAGCCGCTATCGAGGCGAGGTGTCTGCTCTCCCTGATCGTCGCCTGAACCGCGGACACGGCCATCGCCTCCCGGCTGCGGGTCAGTCGGCGCACGGTGCAGCGCCGGATCAAGACCCTTCAAGACCCTGATGCGGCGTGCCGGGGCCCTGACCGGGACACCGTGGGTGGCGCAGGCGACGCAGTGGCGGTGGCCGGCGAACGGCTGACGAGGCGCCCGTTGAGGACGACCTCCAGCCAGGTGTAGCAGTCACCGATCCACAGACCGACCTCCGCCCCGCACCCCTCGCAGGCCAGGTTCGGCCCCTCCAGTCCGGTCGGCCCGCAGCAGCCGCCCCAGCGACTGAGGATCTTCGTGGTGCCGACGACGTCGCCCGGACTCAGCAGCGGGTCCACCCCTGGCCCGTGTCCCGCCCGGGACTTCCCGAAGCCCTTGGGCGGCGGCCCCCAGGTGGTACGTCCCGGCTCCGGGTCGTAGGCGAAGGTACCGGGGGCCATTCTGGGCGGGCAGGGATCCACGGGAGAACTGAGCGGTGTCCAGGCCTCACCCTCCGCAGGAGGGTGCACCTCGCGCACCGGAGCGGACAACCGGGCCCGGCACACGGCACACGAGAAGACCTCGGCAGCGGCGATCCGCACACCAACCCCCTCCCCTTGTGGTGCCGACGAAGGTACCCCACGTCGCTGTCGCCCGGAGTACCCCCCTCCCGCACATACTTACCGGCCGGTAAGGTATGCGCACTGCCCTCTCTCCCCACCGCCGCTCCGCCCCGCTTCCGGAGGAATCCGATGTCCCGGTCCACACGCTCCGCCCTCCTGCTCGCCGGCCTGCTCGCCTCCGCGGGCGTCGCCCATTTCGTCTCCCCCAAGCAGTTCGACGCCACCGTGCCGGAGTCCCTTCCGGGCAGCCCCCGGACCTGGACCAAGGCCAGCGGGGTCGCGGAACTCGCCCTCGCCGCCGGCCTCGCCCTTCCGGCGACCCGCAAGGCCAGCGCCCGCGCCACGGCCCTGTTCTTCGCCGGAGTCTTCCCGGCCAACGTCAAGATGGCCTACGACTGGCGAACCCGCTCGCCGAAGGCTCAGGCGATCGCCTACGGTCGGCTCCCCCTCCAGATCCCCCTGATCCTGTGGGCACGCAGCGTCGGCCGCGCCGACTCCTGACACCGATGGACCGAGGCGCGGCGCGCGCCCCGCGCCCCGCGCCGCGCGCCACGGGCTGGGGCCCCTCCGGCCTCCGCCCCGGAGCCCTGCGGCCATCGGGCCGTCGTTCAGTAACCGGTCTCCGCAGTACGGAGCTTGAGCCCAGGCGGTCACCGCCACGACAGCATCCCCGGCCTCTCACCACTCCCGCGTGGCGATCAGTTCCTCCACGTCCGCGTCCGCGAACCCGTAGGCCGACGCGACACGCCAGAAGTCCTCGGCGATGACCTCCCGCGCGACCGTCTCGATCTCACTGCCCGCGGCCTCGAACTCCGCCTCCAGGAGGTTGAACTCGTCCGTCGCGGCGTGAGTCAGTCCGTACAGGGCCGCCAGGTCGGCCGGCCGCTCGGCTTCGATCCGTTCGCACAGCCGCAGCAGGACCGCCTTGCCCTTGTCGACGACGTGGTCGGGGAAGTACGCGTCCGCGTACAGCTGCCGGAGAAACGCGTGCCCGGCGACCTGTCGGTTCGTGATCGGCATGGACGCCTCCGTCCTTGAAGTGGGGATGAGGAAGAACTGTCGTGCCCATCTTGAACGGGACCACTGACAACGCACCGCTTCGGGCATCCCGGCGAGCCCGCCTCCGCTCTTCTCGCCCCACGAGCCCTGCTGGCAGCCTCACTTGGGGTTCGGGTCCTGAGGGCGGCCATCGGCGTTTCGGCCACCACCGCGTCGACGCCGGGGCCAGGCCCGGCAAGGGTCGGTGTACCCGGAACGAACGAACTTTCGCCTGGAGCCGGGGTTCGCAGCACGTCCAAAAGTCATGTGTTCGAGAAGGCGGGGGTCGTCGTTGAGCCTGGCAACCCCTCACCGCACCCCTTCCCGGAGGCTGACATGTACCCCCTGCCGTATCGGCGTACCGCCGGCACCTCCTTCGCCGCACGACCGGACACGAGGTGGTGGGGATGACCGACAGCGACGTCACCGCCCCGTCCTCGGTGGACGGGCCTTCGCCCTCCGAGAAGTTGCTCTTCGGCGGCGAGCTCACCTACGACTACGGCTGGGGCAGCCACGACGGGGCCTGGCTGAAGCTGGGGCTGCGGCAGATGGGCGGCGCCCTGCCACGACAGGTCGCGGTCGCGATCCGGCTGGCGCGCGAGGCCGACCAGCGGGCGTTCGCCACGGTCGCCGTCTGCGAGATCGCCCGCGGGATCGCGCAGGCCGTCTCCCTGATCGCGGTCAACTCCCTCCTCGTCGAACTGCTCGCGTCCGGCGACATCACCGGAAGGCTCCGCGCCGCGCTGCCGTCGCTCGCCCTGGTCGCCGTGCTTGCGGTGATCGGCTCGGCGTGCAAGTCGGCCTCGGCCGCCGCCACCGGGATCCTGGAGCCGAAGGCCCAACGGGTGGCGACAGAGCGCTATCTCGGGCTCGTGGCCAAGGTGGAACTGGAGGCGATCGAGGACGACGCCTTCCACAAACTGATGGACTCCGCCCAGTGGGGCGCCGACGCGGCCCGGCGGATGGTCGGCTACTGCACCGCCGTGGTCACCTCCGCGATCTCCCTGATCGCCGCCGCCGGCGTCCTCGCGGTGCTGCACTGGACACTCCTGCCGCTGCTGGCGTTCATGGCGCTCCCCAGCGCGTGGGGCTCGCTCACCATGGCCAGGCATCGGTACGTCAGCTGGCACCGCTTCGTCCAGCACGTCCGGGCCGCCAAGCTGATCAGTCAGCTCCTGATCAACCCGCAGGCGGCGGCCGAGATCCGTGTCCACGACGTCGCTCCGTTCCTCCTCACGCACTTCCGGGAGATGGCGCAGACGAGCGAGCGCGAGCAGACCCGGCTCGCCTGGACCGGCGCGCGCACCCATGTGCTCGCGGACTCGGCCCGCGGACTCGCGACCGTCGCCACGTACGGAGTCCTCGGTCTACTGCTGTGGAACGGACGCATGGACCTCGCGGTGGCCGGCACGGCGGTCCTGGCGATCCGCACCGGTTCGGCCAGCATCACCGACCTCGTCCTCCGCGTCACGGACGTGCAGGAGGAGGCTCTGTTCGTCGCCGATCTGGAGACCCTGTGCACGGAGGCCGTCCGGCGCGCCATCCCCACCGGCGGGCGCGACCTCCCCGATGAGGTGGACGAGGTTCGCTTCGAGCAGGTCACCTTCACCTACCCCGGCAAGGACAGGCCGTCCCTGTTCGAGGTCGACCTGGTCATCCCCCGCGGCAGGACGGTCGCCCTCGTCGGGAGCAACGGCGCCGGGAAATCGACCCTGATCAGCCTGCTCAGCGGTGCCCGGCTCCCCGACAGCGGAAGAGTCCTGTGGGGCGGGGTGAGCACGGCGGAGGCCGACCGGGCGCAGGTCTTCGCGCGCGTGGCGATGGTCGCGCAGGACTTCTTCCGGTGGCCGTTCACAGCCCGCGTCAACATCGGCATCGGGCGCACGTCCGGCCCGATGGACGACGCGGCCGTCGGACCGGCCGCCGCGTACTCGGGGGCCGACAAGGTCATCACGGGCCTCCCGCGCCGCTGGGACTCCCTCCTCACCCGCGGCTACAAGGGCGGGCAGGAGATCTCCGGCGGTCAGTGGCAGAAGGTCGGCCTCGCCCGAGCCCGGCACCGCGACGGCGCCGTGCTGATCGTCGACGAGCCCACCAGCGCCCTGGACGCGGCCGCAGAGCAGCGGGTCTTCGACCAGATCCACCAGCTGGCCGACAAGGGGCAGACCACCGTGCTCATCACCCACCGCCTGGCCAGCGCCCGCCACGCCGACGTGATCTACGTACTCGACGAGGGAAGGGTCGCCGAACAGGGCACCTTCGCCGAGCTCATGAACCCGACGACCGGCACCGGGGCGTTCAGAGAGGCGTACGAACTGCAGGCCCGCCAGTTCGTACAGCCGGCCGTTCCGGCCCAGCCCGTACCGGCCGCGGAGGCACCGAGCGCTCCGGGCACCGGCGGGGGCGGCGGGGAGGCCGCGTCATGACGCGCGTCACCGTGACAGCGAAGGCCCGCCCGACCGGATGTCGCGTGAGCGACTCACCCGGGGCTCGCGCTCGCGGCACGAAGAACGGCAGGCCGCCCCTCCCGCCCGCTTACGCCCCCTTCTCCATGAGGTTCTGACATGCCGCCGTCCCTCTCCCACGTTCGTGATCTGATCACCACCCATCTCACCGAGCACCCCGCTGAACACCGGTCTTTGTCCGGGCTGTTGGACATCCTGGACGCCGGCGGAGATCCCACCAGCCGCTCCGCGCTGCCCGGGCACCTCACCTGCAGTGCGGTCGTCGTCGACGGCGCCCGGCGCGTCCTGCACGTACGGCACAACGCCTCCGGGCTCCTCCTCCCGCCGGGCGGCCACATCGAGGCCTCCGACACGTCGCTGCTCGCGGCCGCACTGCGGGAACTGGAGGAGGAGACAGGGCTCTCCGCCTCCGCACTCACGCTGACACCCGAGTTCCGCGACCACCCCGTCGACATCGCCGGGCACGACGTCGACGCCCGTCCTTCCAAGGCCGAACCCGCCCACCGTCACTACGACGTGCGCTTCGTCTTCCGCCTGGTGGGCGACGCACCCGCGCTCGAACTCGCTCTGCAGGCCGAGGAGGTCACGGAAGCCGTCTGGCTGTCGTTCGGTGAGGTCGGCTCACCCGCACTGCGCGCCAGGCTGACGGCCTCGGCGCTGGGCGGCCCGATCGTGCCGCAGGACGCCGGCGCGATGATCCACGACGGCCGGGGCCGATACCTGCTGCACCTGCGCGACGCCGACAAGCCCGAGATCTGGCAGCCGGGAGCCTGGTCCCTGCTCGGGGGCGGTAGGGAGCCGCAGGACAACACCCTGCTGGACACCGTCCGCCGCGAACTCCGGGAGGAGGCAGGCCTGGAGGTCGCCGACCTGCGGCCGTACGCCGTCGAGCACGCCATCGGAACGAAGGGCACGACCGTGCCGATCCAGGTCTTCACCGGCCGCTGGAGCGGCGACCCGTCCGCCCTGCGGCTGACCGAAGGGGTGATGCTCGCCTGGATGGCCCCGGGGAAGCTCCCGCGCCTGACGATGGCGGCCTCGACCAGGGAACTCGTCGAACGGCACGCGACCGAGCACGCCGTACCCACGGCCGGCCCCACGGCGAGCGCCGGGGCGCGCGAGCGGGCGACGGTGCCGTCCGGCTCCGTCCCGCACGTCGTCGGCGTTCACCTCTACCTGGAACGCGCCGGACGGATCCTGCTGGGCCGTCGCCACCCGGACTCGGCGTACGCGGGCGGATCGTGGCATGCGCTCGCCGGTCATTGCGAGGCGGAGTCGGCGACCGCGTGCCTGGTCCGGGAGGCGTACGAGGAGGCCGGCCTCGTGATCGACCGCGAAGACCTCCAACTCGTCCACACCGTGCACGTGGTCGACCGGCCCTGGTCCGAGGGGGAGGGAGCCGGGGAGCAGCCCGGGGCGCGGCCCCCGAGGATCCAGCTGTTCTTCCGGGCCCGCCGCTGGGAGGGCACCCCAGAGCTGCGGGAGCCGGACAAGTGTCTGGAGTGGCAGTGGTGGAATCCCAGGGACCTGCCCGAGCCGATCGTCCCCTACACCCGCGCGGCGATCGAGGGGATCCAGGACGGCCTGCCCTATACGGAACGGGGGTGGGCGCGTTGACCGACTTCGCCGCCGTGGGCGCCGCGTACTCGGCCCACTCCCTCAGCGCCCGGGGCCGTCTGCGTCACGACCTCGTCGCGCGCCGGCTCCTCGCCGAACTGCCCACGGGGTCCGCACGGGTCCTGGACGTCGGCTGCGGGAACGGCGAGATGACCCTTCGGCTCGCGGCGGCCGGTCACCATGTGACGGCCGCCGACCCGTCCGCGGAGATGCTCGGGACTTCGGCCCGCCGTGTGGGCGCGCGGCCCGACCTCGCCCCGCGGATCCGCCTCCTCGAAGCAGGCCTCGACAGCCTTCCCTTCGGGGGAGAGCGCTTCGACGCCGTGTGCTGTCACGGGGTGCTCATGTACCTGGACGACCCGGCCGACGCGATCGGTCGCCTCGCGGGGCTGGTGGCCCGTGGCGGGGTGCTGAGCATCCTCACGAAGAACCGGGCCGCGATCGGCTTCCGTGAGGCCCTGCGCGGCGAGTACGGGGTGGCGCGCGGCCTCATCGAGCACGGCGCCGCGACGAGCATGGGGAATCTGGGCCTGCAGACGCGTGGGGATGCGGCCGGGACGCTCGACGGGCTGGCGGCCGAGCACGGGCTCGTTCCGCTCCCGTGGCAGGGGGTGCGGATCTTCCACGACCATCGGGTGGACTGGGCCCCGGGCGCCGGGGAGTACGCGCAGGCGCTGCAGACGGAGTGGGCCGCCTCGACGCGGGACCCCTACCGGCAGCTCGGCCGCCTCGTGCACACGCTGGCCCGACGCGAGACGGAACGGAGGAGCCCATGACGGGAACGGGATGACGGGAACGGGAACGGGAACGGGCTCGAGAAGGGAGAGGGAGCGTCCGCGTGCCCCGCCTCGCCCCCTTCCCGGCGCGTGGTTCAGGCCACCCAGGCCGCGGTGGCCGTCTGGATCCGCGAGCCGTCCAGGTCCGCCAGCTTCGCGCCGACGAAGGCGCGGGCCGCGTCCGAGGTCTGGATCCGGAAGGCCGGTCGATCGGTGGTGAGCGCCTCGGTGATCGCCTCCCCCACCGCCTCCGACGTCTGGGCGGCGGCGAAGGCGCCGCGGGTGCGGTCGAGGTAGTGCGCCAGGGCCGGTCCGTAGACGCCGGCCTCGGCTGCCGCGTTCTCCTCGACGCCCACGTTCGCGACGAACTCGCTGGCCACGGCGCCGGGCTCGATCACCGCGACCGTGACACCGACCGTGGCGGCGACCGGGGCCAGGCTCTCCATGAAGCCCTCGGCCGCGAACTTGGCAGCGCAGTACGCCTCGTTGAACGGCTGGCCGATCACGCCGCCGACGCTGGTGACGGTGAGCAGCCGCCCTCCGGTGGCGCGCAGGTGCGGCATGACGGCCTTGGTGACGGTGACCACGCCGAAGAAGTTGACCTCCATCACCTGGCGGACCTCGTCCACCGACTCGTTCTCGATGGTGCCGACGTGGCCCGCGCCCGCGTTGTTGACCACGGCGTCCAGCCGGCCGTGGTCGGCGATCACGCCGGCGACGCACTCCTCGACCGAGGCGGCGTCCGTGACGTCCAGGCGGCGGATGTCCAGTGCGACCCCGGCCGCCTCGGCCGCCGTGCGCAACGCGCCGGCTCGGGCCGGGTCGCGCAGCGTGGCGACCGTGGTGAAGCCCGCGCGGGCTGCGGAGACGGCAGCGGCGAGGCCGATTCCGGAGGAGGTGCCGGTGATCAGGACGACCTTGTCGGACATGGAGAACCCTCTCTGCGGTGATGCCGAGTCGCTCCGGGCGAGGCTCGGCGTCACTCGTTTCGACAACTACTTATGAACCATAATCACTATGCTTCATAACTATGGGCCTGAATATTTGCCACTGTCAAGCACCTGGCTACAGTGGACGCCATGACCTATCCCGCAGACGAGCTCGACGCGCGGGTGGTCGGCCTGTTCGCCGTCGTCAACCGCAGGTACGCGCGCGAGGCCGAGGCCGCCGCCACCGCGCAGGACCTGACCCCGCTCCAGGCCAAAGCGCTGCTGTACAGCTCCGAGCCGGTACCGATGCGGGCACTCGCCGAGCGGCTGCGGGCCGAGCCGTCCAACCTCACGGCACTGGTCGACCGGCTGGAGGAACGCGGATTGGTCGAACGGCGGTCGGGGGCCGCGGACCGCCGGGTCAAGCTGGTCGCCGCCACCGAAGAGGGCCATCGGACGATCGCCGAGCTGCGCACGGCCATGCCGTTCGCCACCGACCCGCTCGGAGCGCTCGACCGGGAGCAGCGCGAGACGCTCGGCCGGCTCCTGGCGCTGATCGCCGACGAACCGTGGCCGACCGGCGCCACCCCGTAGGCCCACGGGCCCGCGTGAGCTCCCACCCGCCTGGCAGACACGCGACCTAGGCCGAGGCCCGGTCGGGTAAGTATGATCAAGCGATGTCCGACATGACAGAGACCACGCCCGGCTGGCTGAGCACGGACGAGCTGAACGCGGCTCGGGCCCAGATGCCGATCCTGTACGTCGAGGCCGTACCCGTGCGCGTGGACGACAGCGGCGAAGTCACCAGCATCGGTCTGCTCCTGCGGATCGGCGCGGACGGAACCATCAGCCGCACCCTGGTCTCCGGCCGGGTCATGCACCACGAACGCGTCCGCGACGCACTCCTACGCCACCTGGAGAAAGACCTCGGCCCCGTGGCCCTGCCACGCGTCCCTCCCGCACCGCAGCCCTTCACCGTCGCCGAGTACTTCCCCACGGCCGGCATCACGCCGTACCACGACCCCCGCCAGCACGCGGTCTCGCTGGCGTACATCGTGCCGGTGAGCGGCGACTGCCGCCCACGGCAGGACGCCCTGGACCTCGTCTGGTTCAGCCCGCAGGAGGCGGCCTCCCCCGCCGTACAGAACGAGATGCCGGACGGCCGCGGGACGCTGCTGAAGCAGGCCCTCGCGCACGTGGGACACGCGTACTGAGCGTCGGGTCGACCACGACCGACAGCCACGCTGCCGCTGCCGCTGCCGCCGCCCGGGAAAGGGGCGGCGGCAGCGCGGTCACGGCCTCGGCGAAGTCGTGCTTCCCGGCCACGGCAGGACCCCCACCGGCGAACCAACCGGCCCCCTCAGGGAGCGCTCGGCCCCCGGCGCCCGCCCACCTCGAAGCCACGTTCGATTGTCAGTGGTGGGTGAGACGGTAGGTGCATCGAGTCGGAACAAGGGGGAGCTGTCATGACCCGAAGCCAGAACTACATCAACCACGTTGCTCTTGTCCTGGACGCCAGTTCGTCCATGTCGCACCTGAGCCGCAAGGTCATCGAGGTCGCCGACCAGCAGATCGCGTACCTCGCCCGCCGATCCGAGGACCTGGACCAGGAGACCCGCGTCACGGTGTACGTCTTCGCCGACAAGGTGGAGTGCGTCATCTACGACAAGGACGTGCTGCGCATGCCGTCGCTGAAGCAGCTGTACCGGGTGGGCGGCATGACGGCCCTGCTGGCGGCCGCGCTGAAGTCGCAGCGGGAGCTCGCGCAGACGGCGCAGCTGTACGACGACCACAGCTTCCTGACGTTCGTGCTCACCGACGGCCAGGAGAACGCCAGCCACCGCTGCCCGGACGCTCCGACCAAGGATCCGCGTGAACTGGTGAAGGCCGTGGCGGAGATGATCCGCACGCAGGAGGACAACTGGACGCTCGCCGTCCTCGTCCCGGACCAGATGGGCAAGCACGAGGCCATGCAGGGCGGCTTCCCGAAGGACAACATCGCCATCTGGGACGCCACGAGCACACAGGGCCTGGAGGAGGCCGGTCAGGTCATCCAGGAGGCCACCGAGAAGTTCATGGTGGGGCGAAGCAAGGGCATCCGGGGATCGCGGGCCGTGTTCTCCGTGGGGGCCGAGGCCGTGAACAAGGACACCGTCGAGGCGGCGGGTCTGGCCCCCGTGGACCCGTCGCAGTACGACCTGATCGCGGTGGCCCGCGATGCGGCGATCCGGGACTGGGTCGTCGAAAGCGGTCACACGTACCGGACCGGTGGGGCGTTCTACCAGCTGAGCAAGTCGGAGAAGATCCAGGCGCGGAAGCAGATCGCGATACTGGAGAAGAAGACGGACCGGGTGTACACGGGGCCCGAGGCCCGATCGCTGCTGGGCCTGCCGGACGTCGAGGTGCGCGTCAAGCCCGACCACAACGACGACTTCACGATCTTCGTGCAGAGCACCAGCGTGAACCGGAAGCTCGTACCCAACACCCGACTGCTGCTGATGCGCTGACGCCTTGTCCGGGGACCCGGCAAGGGTCCCCGGACGGCCACCTCACGCGGCGGGTCGGAGCGCGTGGAACAGCAGCTCCACCTGCCGGGCCACCTGTTCCGGGGCGAACCTCTGCGGGTCGGTGAGCGCGGTGCGGCCGAACTGTTCGGCGCAGGCGACGAAGGCATGGGCGAGGATCTGGGGGTCGAGCTCGGATCGGCCCCGATCGGCGAGGACCGCGGTGATCCAGTCGGCGACGAGGCGCCGGAACCGTTCCCGGTCCGCCTCGACGCGGTCGCGGACGACCGCGGGCATGTCCCCCGGCGTCAGCAGGATCAGCCGCCAGGTGTCGGGGGCGGCTCGGAGCATCGCGGACATCCGGCGCACGGTCTCGGCGGCGAACGCGGCCGGTTCCCGTGAGTCCGCCCCTTCGGGAACGGTCTCGAGCAGCTGCCGGAAGGCGCGGCCCTGCTCCCGGTCGAGCAGGGCGCCCAGGAGGTCTCCCAGGTTCTCGAAGACGCCGTAGACCACCGACCGGGCGACGTCGGCCCGCTTCGCGATCGCGTCGATGGAGACCCCCGCGTATCCGTCACTGACGATCACGGCCAGCGCCGCGTCGAGCAGTTGCTCGCGGCGCTCCGCGAGCGGGACGCGCGGGGCGTAGGGGCGCCGCTTGCGCGGCGTGGCTTCCGAAGCGGTGGAGGCAGACACCTTGGCAGCTTACGACATCCGTGTCTTAATTTACGACAGCAGTGTCGTAATGGCGTGAGCGGGCGCGAGGCGAGGAGCGGGACGATGGCGTTGCTGAAGCGGAGCGAGGTCGAACCCCACGAGGACTACGGCTTCTTCGGCCCCGGGTCGGTGGTGTGGAAGGTCTGGAGCTATCCGACGTCGCTGACCGTCGGCTTCCAGCGCTCCGTGGTGGTCGAGGAGCTCGACCCGCCCCTGGTGGCCGCCGTGCACGGCACTCAGGGCATCTACCGACGTCCGCGCACGCGCTACGACCGCACCCTGCGGTACTTCGCGATGGTGGCCTTCGCCGGCTCGCGCGAGGTGTGCAAGGCGGCGGACGTCCTGGTCAAGGTCCACTCCAAGGCCGTCGGACGACTGCCGTACAGCGAGGGGACCTACGACGCCAACGACCCCGCCTCCCAGCTGTGGATCCAGCTCACCGGCTGGCATTCCATCCTCTACGCGTACGAGAAGTACGGTCCGGGCAGGCTGACCGCCGAGGAGGAGCGGGAGTACTGGCAGGCGTGCGCCACCGCCGCTGAACTGCAGACCTGCTCCCCCGACGACGTCCCGCGCACCCGTGAGGGCGTGCGGGCCTACTTCGAGCGGATGCGCCCGCAGCTGTCCGCCAGCCCGATCGCCCGCCAGGCCATGAACCATCTGCTCCGCGCCGATCTCGTGCTGCCTCCCACGCCCCTCTGGGCGAGGCCGGCCAGTCTGGTCGTGGCGCAGGCTCTACGGATCGCCACCGTCGCCACCATGCCGCGCTGGATGCGCGAGTTGGCCGGAATCCGGCAGTCGCGCGCGCTCGACGTGCTCATCGTGCCCGTCATGAAGGCCTCGTTCGCGCTCGCGCACCTCAGCCCGAGAATCGAGCTGCTCCTGCTGGGGCGGCAGTCCCCGTCCACGGTCGCGGTGGTCGCCCCGATGAAGCTCGGGATTCCGCCCCTCCGCGAGGAGGTCCTGACCCCCGCCGAGGCCCGCGCCCGCCACGGCTTCGTCAAGCCCGCCGAGGCGCATCTCGATCTGCGGGCCCGACAGATCGCACGGGTACTGGACGACGGGCGGGCGCCGAGCGAGGAGGGGCTCATCGAGTCGCAGGACACCTTGGGGCCGCTCGCCTGAGGCCGCGAGCGGACCGAGGCGGGTCGCCCTCAGGCCACTCGTCAGCGAAGCGTGTGCTTCGTCGTGTCACGCCTTGCGGGCGAGCAGCTGGACCTCCTGGAACTGCCGTCGGTCCGTGGGCAGCGGCTCGACTGTCATGCGGCCCACCTCGGTCAATCCGTGATCGCGCAGGAGCGCGGCAAGGCGGTCGGGATCCCAGCGGTAGGCCGTCGCCACGACGTGGTCGTAGCTCTGCGTCTCCAGGTGCGGGCCGTCCGTGGCGGGGAAGTCGATCAGGAGGTGCCCGCCGGACTCCAGGACCCGGGCGATCTCGGCCACGATGGCAGGGACGTGCTGCGGCGGGGTGTGGATGACGGACCACCGCGAGAGCACGCCGCTCAGAGCGCCGTCCTCGATGTCCAGCCCGGCCATCGATCCGACCTCGAACCGCAGCCCGGGGTGGGATTCGTGAGCGAGCGCGACCATCACCGGCGAGGCGTCGATCCCGAACGCCTCCAGGCCCAGTCCGTGCAGGTGTGCGGTCACGTAGCCCGGCCCGCAGCCGAGGTCCGCGACCTCGCCGCGGCCGTCACCGGCCGACCGGACCAGTTCCGCGAAGGCGCCCAGCATCGCGCGCTCCAAGGGGCGGTCCCGCAGGGAGTCCTGGAACTGCTGCGCGTACACGGTGGCGATGGCGTCGTAGGCGTCGCGAGTCGCGCCCAGAGTGTCGAGTTCGGTCATCCCGAGACCGTAGCCGGAGACGGGGGCGTGCGCCGACTGCCGGCCGCCCGCCGTCGGCTCGTCGCGACCGTGGTCGACTCCGCGTCGGCCTCGTGGTGCCTGGCGCTGCCCCGTCGTGCCTCCTCAGCACTCTCGGGGCTCCGCCGTGTTGCGCGGGTCGTCCGCGAGAACGTGCGCCGCGAATCGCCGAACCTGCTCCTCCACCGGCTCATCGCGGGTGACGCACAGCTCGTAGCCGTACGAGGTGCCTCGCCCGCCCGATTCATGGACGTGATGGAACACGACGTCGACGCCCTCGGGGCTCGTCAGCTCCTCGGGAACGTCTGGCTCCGCTCGGCGGGGCCAGACGCCGGTGAGGAAGCAGCCCCACTGTTCGAACCAGCCGCTGTCGGTGAGGGTCTGTTCGAGGAGTCGGGCCGCGGTGTCCAGGGGCCCTTCCCAGCTGCGGTCGGTCGCGGCCCGCACGAGTTCCGCCTCGTACCGGGCCGCGTCGAAGCACATGACCGGGGGGACGGGGTGGGTGTTGTCGCTCGTGTTCTCCCAGGAGTCCCAGATCACCACATCGCCTTCGCGGCGCATCGTGACGTACAGCGCCCCGCAGCACCCGGCGGTGCAGTCCGGTTCGGTGATCATGACCCTGCGGGGTTCGTCGGAGACCGCGAGGGGCCAGCTCTCGGCCGGACCTCTCCAGTGCCGGCAGCTGGGCGCCAGTCCGGCCGGGTGCACCTCCCCGAGGATGTCCGCTCCGTCGACGAGCGGCCGCACCTCGGCCCAGGGGTCCGCAGCCCAGTTGCCCGGAATCCTGTGCTGCAACGTCAGGGTGCTGAGCGGCGGCTGATCGGTCATGGGCTCATGATCCGTCGGTGCCGCTCAGCGACCAACCTGTTTTCCCGGTCGTCAGATCCGGGTCGAGAGCGGCACCGTGATCTGCTTCAGCCAGGCGCCGGCCGCGAAGTCGCGGGCCTTCACCACCACGCGGTCACGGAACACCTCGACCTGGAGGCCCTGGTTGAACGTGCCGGGGACCGTGACCTCTCCGCCCTTGCCGTCGTCGGTATAGCCCGTCTGCACCGCGCCCGTGTTGATCACGGAGAAGCCGTCGAGATTGGCCGTGCCGGGGACGACCCTGCGGACGTACCAGTCCGACAGCGCGAGGTCCCAGTGCGTGTGTCCACAGAAGAGGAAGACGTCCTTGTGACGGCCGAGGATGCCGAGGAGACGGTCCGCCTGGAGGTAGTCGCGCGAGTAGAGGCGGTTGTGGCTGCCTGAGACCGTGTTGGGGAGCGGGTGATGGGTGATGACCATGACCGGCTTGCGGCGGCGCGCCCAGTGAGCGAGGCGCTCCTCCAGCCAGGTGAGCTGCGCCTCGCTCAGCCAGACCTCGTCCCACAGCTTCGGGTCGTGGTAGTGCATGTACTTCTCGGTGCCGAGGCTCAGCACCGGAATGCCGCCGAACGAGTGCTCCGCGTACACCGTGTTGCGGCCTGCGAAGGCGTAGAAGCTCCGGAACAGCGAGTCCTCGGTGGTGCCGTTGGGCCAGGTGTCCTGCGCAAGGGTCGACGGATCGCGCCACTTGGGGACGTAGAACTCGTGGTTGCCGATGGCCCAGGCGACCGTACGCGCGTGGGTGTGGCGCGAGACCTCGGAGCTGACCGCCGCGTACTCGGCGTCGTACCCGCGCGGGGTGATGTCGCCGGCCACGGCGAGGCCCGAACTCGCTCGGTTCGTCCGGTTCATGTCCTCCAGGGCGACACCGAGGTCCCTGAGGTCACCCTGGATGTCGCTGATGACGTTGAAGGTGGCGACCGGGCGACCGGGGCCCGCGTGCGCCGGACCGGACTGCGCCGCCGGACCGGCATGCGTCGGGCGTGCCGCGCTCGCCGGTATCTGGGCGGCGGCGACCGCGCCCATCGCCCCTGTCGCGACGGTGAGCAAAGACCTGCGATCCACGGAGAGTTCCTCTCGGACGCGCGGTGCCCACCGGTGCGAGCACGCCTTCCGACGCGCGCCCGTCCGCCCGTACTTCGCGTCCTCGCTCCCCGGGCACCGCTCTTCGAACCAGACCCGTTATGAATACGCAATCTTGTCGGCCCGTTGACCGGCCTCCGGATGTCTGCCGTGTGAATGGATTCCTACGGGACGGGAGTTCTCCGGGTCGGAGGTTCCCCGGGACGGGGGTTCTACGGGCCGGGGGTTACCGAGACGGGGGTTCTCCGGGCCGGACGATCCCCGCCCCCGGGGCGAGAACGCGCCTCCTGACGCCCGGTTCACGCCACCAGGCAACCCACACGCCCCCGTTGCCATCCTCCGAAGGCGAGAGAGGGGGCGGGGAGGTCGCACGCATGCGGGCACGTCCGCAGGATCCGCGTCCCCGACGCGCTGCGCAGGCCTCCCCCGTTCCCCACAGGACCGATCGTGAGGAAGTCCGTTTTGATACGTGCTACACGCGGCGTGGCCACCGCCGCGGCGTTACTCGCACTGGCCTCGGTGTCACCCGGGGCGGCGTTCGCACAGTCGCCACCCTCACCCGGAGCACCGTCCGCCGGAGCACCCTCCTCCGGTGCGCCTTCGGCGGCCGCCCCCAGCAGCCGGCTCGGCGGTCTCGAACTTCCCGAGGGCTGGCAGGTCTCCGGCACCGGGGCGCAACGGCAGCTGGTGTGGACGTCGCCCGAGCCCGTCCCCATGGGCGACTCCCGTGTCGCGTTCCACGCGGGAGACCGCCTTCTCGGTCACCCGGTGCCCGCGCGGGACGGCCGGTCGTTCCGGTTGCCCCTCCAGGACGTGCAGCTCACCGAGGGGACCCTGCTGCGGGTCACGGCCGGTGGACGGCGGCTCGACGCGGCCGCTCCCGCCCGCTCCGCGCGCCTCACCCCGGCCGACCCTTCCAGCCCCTCCGCCCCGACGTCACTGCCGGGCGCCCCGCTTCCCGTCAACGGTGTGGACCCCGGAGTGCCGGGTCGCTACCGCCCGGTCAGCGGCGAGTACGACCTGAAGTCCGTGCGGCTGCCCGGGTTCCCCGAGCCCGTCGAGATGCGCGCCACGGTCGTCGGACCGGCCGGTGCCCCAGGCAAGCGGCCCGTGGCCCTCTTCCTGCACGGCCGCCACGGCACCTGCTACACCCCCGGCACCGAGGACGTCACCGGTGACTGGCCCTGCGCGGCCGGCTCGAAGCCGATACCGAGCCACCAGGGGTATCTGCGGTCCCAGCGGCTCCTGGCCTCCCAGGGCTACGTCACCGTGTCCATATCCGCCAACGGCATCAACGGCCAGGACTTCCGTGCCGAGGACGGCGGCGCCCAGGCCCGCTCCTCCCTCATCCGGCAGCACCTGGCGCGCTGGGCCGAATGGTCCGCCAACCGGGCAGCCGCCCCGGCAGCCGTACGCCGGTCCTCCGCCGCGGACCTGTCGCGGGTCCTGCTCGTCGGCCACTCCCGTGGCGGCGAGGGCGTCAACCGGGCCGCTCTCGACACCCTCGCCCCGCCGCCCGCCGACCAGGACGGCTACCGGGGCCCCGTCCGGTGGAAGATCCTCGGCACCGTGCCGATCGGACCCACGATCTTCGGCAACAATCCCGCACCCGACGTGCCCTCCATGACCATCCTGCCGGGCTGCGACGGCGACGTGTCCGACCTCCAGGGCCAGAACTTCGTCGACGGCACACGCGGTGTCAGCCGTGGCGCCGCTCTGCACAGCGCGGTCTACATGGTCGGCGCCAACCACAACTTCTTCAACAGCGAGTGGACCCCGGGCCAGGCGCAGGCGCCGGCCTTCGACGACTTCTGGTCCGACGAGCAGCCCGACCCGGTCTGCTCCCCCGGCACGAGGACCCGTCTCACCGCCACACAGCAGCAGGCCGCCGGCGCGACCTACATCGCCGCGGCCGCCCGGCTGTTCGTCGCCGGTGACGACCGGGTCCGCCCGCTCCTCGACGGCACCGGCCGCCGCGCGCCCTCGGCCGGCCCGGTCCGCGCCCTCAGCCACGCCGTCGGCGCGAACCGTACGCCGGCCTTCGTGCCCGGCTCCTCCGCGCTCACCGTGTCGGGCGGCGGCAGGCTCTGCGCCCAGATCGACCCCGACCCCGGCCGTGCGTGCCTTTCTCCCGAAGCGGGCGGTGCGTCACCGCACTTCGCGTACTGGGAGGCCTCGCCCGAACCGGGCCGTGACGCCGTCGCCATGGAGTGGTCGCGGCCCGGAACCCCGGTCGCGGTGCGCTCGGCGCGACCGGTCTCCCTGGTCGGTTCCAGCTCTCTCGCCCTTCGGGTCATCGTCCCGCCGAACAGCGCGGGCACCGAGCTGGACGTCGCCGTGACCGACGCCTCGGGGCGCCGCGCGCACCTGGGCCGTACCCGTGTCGAAGGGCTCCCGGGCAGCGAGCGGACCACCTCCTACTGGGCCCGCGAGGTACGCGTACCGCTGTCCGCCGCCGTCCGGTCCGGCCTGGATCTGAGGCGGATCACGGCACTTGAGCTGACTCCCCGCACGACTGCCGGTCGTGCGTGGCTGATGGACGCATGGGGCTGGCGCCCCGGCACCCCGGCCGTACGTCCGGCCGCGCTGGCGCGTGTCGACGTCGGACGCCTGACGGTCGCGGAAGGCGACTCCGGCGTCCGGACCTACCGGGTGCCGGTACGGGTGTCCGGCCAGGGCAGCGGCCAGGTGCGGCTGTTCGTCCCCGATGCGGCCACGGGCGAACTCACCTCCCGCACGGTGACGGTCCGGCCGGGACGCCAAGACATCGACGTACCGGTCGAGGTACGGGGCAACGACCGCTTCGGCTACGACGTCACGCACGACGCCTTCGTCAAGGCGGTCCGCGGCACGGCCATCGGCGCGCACCGCGGCGGAGTGACCGTGCGGAACGACGACCCGATGCCCGAGGTGACCGTGACGCCCGTCGCCGACGCGGTGACCGAGGGTGCCGCGCTGACCTGGCGGGTGACGCTGTCCGAGCCGGCCGACGCCGAGATCGGCGGCCACGTCGCCTTCCTGCCGCCGGCCGGCGGTACGGAGCTGACCACGGCGGACGTCGACCCGGCGTGGCTGAAGGAGCAGCTCGGGGAGGTCCCGGCCACGCCCACGCCCCTCTCCCAGATCCCGTTCGGCGGTCTGAACCTGCCCGTCTCGGTCCCGGCCGGGGCGACGACCGCGGAGGTGAGCGTGCCCACGGTCAAGGACGACGTGAACGAGCCGGAGGAGTCGCTGCGGGCTCAGCTGATCACGTACGACGCCACCTGGGAGCCCGTACCGGGGCCCGAGTTCGTGGGGACGGTGCGGGACGCGTCGTAGGGTGCGCGTTGACATGACGTGACGTCTCACGACTGGGGCGGACACCGATTCCCCGACGGGGCGGTGTCCGCCCTTCGTGTCGGATCGGGCAGGATGGACGACCATGACAGGTGGGCGGGAGAAGGTCGTGGAACGGCTGCGGCAGGCCGGTCTTGACGTCGTGGAGGGACCTCGGGTCGAGGAGGTCGCGAGGCCCTGGGCCGCTTGGCGGCCGGTCGTCTCGGCCAACACCACACCGACCGTGGCCGTACGGATGGACGCGCCGGACCTGGTCGCCGAGCTCAACAGGCAGTGGTACCGACTGGCGGTCGAGCTCGGGATCATGGGTGCGGACGGCTCCTTCCTCATCCACGTCGCCGGCATCGTGACGGGCGGCGCGTCCCAGCGCTGGACGCGGGTGCGGCTCACCGAGCGGTGGGACCTCGCCGGAGTCCTCGGTGAGCGGCCCGGCCGGCCCGAGTTCGTCACGCTCTCCACGGACGGCGACGCTCTGCTCGGGGCTACGAGCGAGGAGTACGACGTCTGGCTCGTCGCACTGGACCGGCTCAAGGAACGGCAGGAAGCGGAGGCACGCGCCGCGGGCGACGAGACCGCCGAGGAACGGGCCGCCGCGTGGGAACGGTTCTTCCGATGGCCGATGCCCTTGCGGCTGGTGCGTGACGAGTGGGCGCACGGGCTGGCGCTCAACCCTGCCACCTCCGAGGACCTCCGTGCCGGACTCCTGGGCCTGACCCACCACCTTCTGTGGCGTCCCCTCCCGACAGCGGTCGTCGAGGCCGCGATGGCGCATCCGGAGTGGCAGGTGCGCGGGTTGCTCGCCGAGGTCCAGCCGAACATCACGGCGGAGCAGTGGGAACGCCTGATCCTGGGCGAGCAGGACCCCCGGAGGCGGTGGATCCTCACGGTGTACGCGGCTGACCGGCGCGTCGAGCTCACCGGCACCGCGTACGCGCGGCTCGCCGCGGACCCGTCCCCGAAGACGCGCCATGAGGCAGCCCGGCTGGCCGGTCTGCCCTCGAACCTGCTCGCGGTGCTGGCCCGCGACGTCGATCCCTCCGTGCGCGCCTCGGCATGCCGTGCGACGGCCTGGTCGCAGCTGGACACCGCGATCCGGCTCACCCTTCTCGACGACCCCGACGACGAGGTCCGCGTGGCGGCGCGCCTCCGGCACCACCGGGAGCACCCGCTGTCCCGGTCCGCCTACGACTCCGAGGGACTGGGGACGAGCGACGCGGCGAGGACCTGCCGGCTCGAACGCGATCTCGCCGAGCATCTGGCCCACCACTGCGATCCCGGCCGACGCGGTGATCTCGCGGGCAACCCGTGGCTGGACGGTGACCTGGTCGCCGTTCTCGCCCGGGACCCCGACGAGGACGTCCGGTTCGCGGTCTCCACGCGTCCCGACCTCACCGAGGAACAACGGGCGGCCGTCGCCGTCGACTTCGATCCGAGCACGCGGTCCTGCGCACTCGACTGGGTCAGGGCGCTGCACGACGATCCCGACGCCATGCGGCGCCTCGCCGCCTCCTCGCACCCCCTCGTCCGCAGAAGCGTCGCACGGGCCAGGCGCCTCCCGCCCGACGTCGTCGAGGCGCTCGCGCACGACGAGGACCGTGTCGTGCAGCTCTTCCTCGCCGAGTCGTGCGACGACGCGCCCGCCGAGATGCTGCTGCGGGTGTGGCAGTGGTGGAACGGCAGTCTCAGCGCACCCGGCCGGCCCCGCAGCCATCCCCGCTTTCCCCGCCGTGACCTGGTCCGTCACGCCGACGACCCGAACCCGCGGATGCGGCAACTCGCCCTGGACGACCCGGAGTCGACCGACGAGCTCGTCGAGCGGCTCAGCCGGGACGGCAACGAGGAGGTCCGGTTGCGGGCCGCCGAAGACGCCCGGCTGTCGCCCGCTTCGGCGGTGCGGCTGCTGGACGACCCGGACGAGCGGGTGCGGTGGGCCGCGGCCAGGCACCCACGACTGCCGGCGCGGGCCCTGGTCCGGTTGCTGCGCGACAAGGACACCGCCTACGCGGCCGCCCGGAACCCGGGACTGCCCGAGCCCGTCATCGCGCGGCTGATTCAGCTGATGCGGCGGGCTCGGGCCGAGACACCCGCCGATGGCGACTCCGTGGCCTCCGTGTCCCTCGTCCATGATCCGTACGCTCCATCGGAGTGATCACTCGTTCGTGAGTTTCCGCTCGTTCGTGCCCACCACCCCGCGACGCTGGCATGCGCGGCGCGTGACCGGCGTCGCCGTACCGGTGCGCAGTGGAGGGGAAGACGTTCATGACGCAGGAAGAGAGGCGCCGCGGGGGTCCCGGTGAGCAGGCGGTGCTCCTGGCCGCCGGGCTGGCCGATGTGGCCGTCAGCACGCTGGGGTCCGCACTGGGAGTCGTACGGGGACTGGCTCGGCGCTCGGACGCGGCCGAGCTGGTCTCGGACGCCGAGCGGGACCTGACCGCGCGTGGGCGCCTCGTGCTGGATCGCTACGCGGCCGCGCCCCCGGCACATCTGGAGATCCTCGCCCGGCAGGCCCTGGCCCGGCGGGTGGGCGAGAGTGGCTGAGGAGTGGGAGTCGGCCGCGTTCAAGGCGCGTGTCGACGAGGTCCTGCACCGGTTCGTCGCCGACGAGGCCGACCTCCTTGCCGCGGTCGACCCGGTGCTCGGTCCGGTGGCCGAGCGGCTTGAGGCGGCGGTCGCGGTCGGGAAGAGGTTACGGGCGGCGTTCTGCTACTGGGGCTGGAGGGCGGCCCGGCAGCCCGACAGCGACGCGTTGGTGCGGGCGGCGGCCTCCATGGAGCTGGTGCACGCGGCCGCCGTCGTGCACGACGACCTCATCGACGACAGCCCCCTGCGGCATGGACGACCCACCGCCCACCTGGCCTTCGGGGACGTCGTACGGCACCATCCACGGGCCGCGGATGCCGCCCGGTCCCTCGCGATGCTCGTCGGGGATCTGCTCATGTCGCTCGCCGGGCAGCTGTTCGCCACCAGCGGTCTGCCCGCCGCCTACCTCGGGCGGGCCCGTCCGCTGTGGGCGGCGCTGGCCCGCGATCTCATCGCCGGCGAGTGTCTGGAGATCCTCCAGACGGGCGTCGCCCCGGACACGACGGCGTCGTTGAAGGTGATCCGCTACAAGACCGCCAAGTACACCGTGGAGCAACCGCTGTTGATCGGCGGTGCACTGGCCGGGGCCGGTGACCGGCTGCGCGAGGGGTACAGCGCCTACGGGCTGCCGCTGGGCGAGGCCTTCCAGCTCCGGGACGATCTGCTCGGCCTGCTCGGCGACACGCGGCACACCGGCAAGGCCAACGCCGACGACGTACGCGGCCATCGGCCCACCGCGCTCCTCGCGGAGACGTGGCGCATCGCCGGTGCCGGCGAACGCGAGCAGCTGCGCGCCCTGCTGGGGCGGCACGACGTCGACGAGGACGGTCTGGAGGCCGTACGCCGGGTGATGCGGCGGCTCAAGGCGCCCGACCGGGTCGAGAGCATGATCGCCGCCAGGGTCGAGGAGGCGCTCGGCGCACTCCAAGAGCTGGACGTACCGGCGCCCGCGGCCCGTGCTCTGACCGGCTTGGCCCATTCGGCTGCGGTCCGCGTGTCCTGACCGGGCCAGGAGCGGGACCCGCGCGGGCCGCCTTGGCCCGACATGACCGACCTGAACACCACCTCCTCACGTCCGCTCCCCCACTGACACCCGACAAAGGAGTCTCCCCATGCTCCACACCGAGACATCGATGAACTCCCTCCGGCAGAGCGGCGACGCGCTCGCCGACGCCACCGTCGCCGCGCTCTTCGAGCGCGGCGAGATGGGCACCTTCAACACCCTGATGCGCTTCTTCTCCACGGCCGGCGCACCGGTTCCGGACGGGTTGCCCGATGTCGCCAGGGAGTACCTGGAGGCCACGAGCGCCCCGCCGGCCTGGGTGGACTGGGACGAGATGGAGCGGGCCCGGCTGTTCTTCATCGACAACAACGTGCACATCGCCACCGCCCTGTCCTTCGCCTCCATGCCCGCCTGCTATCTCGTCCCCCACGTGGCGAAGCTGCTGTCGGCGACCCATGGTCTGAACTACCCCTCGACGCGGATGGCGGCGACCGGCCAGTTCACCGTCTACCTGATGCGGCCCGACGCCTTCGAGGCGGGCAGCCGTTTCATCCCCGCCGCGCAGAAGGTCCGGCTGCTCCACGCCTCCATCCGGCACCACCTCACGCGTGAGGACCGCTGGGACGCCGGGACGTCGGGGGTGCCGATCTGCCAGGAGGACATGATCGGCGGGCAGATGTTCTTCTCGCTGCTCGTCCTCGACAGCCTGCACCGCCTCGGCATCCACATGTCGCAGGAGGGAGCGGAGGCGTACTCCTACGCCTGGCGTGTGGTCGGCGCGATGCTCGGGGTCGACCAGGACGCCGTCCCCAAGTCCCTCGACGAGGCGCGCCGGTTCCTCGATCAGTACATGATCCGGTACATGGGGCCGTCCCCGGAGGGCGCCCATCTGACCCGGCAGCTCATCGAGCTCTACGAGGACATCGTGCCCGGGACGCTGCTGGACCCGGTCGTTGCCGCGCTCGTCCGGTACCTCATCGGCGACACGAGCGCCGACTGGCTGGAGGTTCCCAGCACGCCCTGGGACACCGTCGTCAAGGCCGTACCCCATCTGCTGGGCGTACTGGAGACCATCGAGGACCGCTCACCGCTCGGCGCCTGGGCCCTCGACCGGCTCGGGCACCTCACGACGGTCTTCGAGCTGTCCTCACTCACCAGGGGGCGGGTCATGCACTACGCCGTCCCCGAACACCTCAGGAAGGAGTACGGGGTCCCCGACGCCCCGTCCCGCACCCGCCGCTGGACGCCGCCGGCAGCCACGCCCGCTCCGTGAGCCGACCGCCCCGGGCATCCCTCCGGCCACCCGTTCCTGCCGTCCTCTAGAGGCGTGTCGCGGTGCGGACGAGGTCGGCGACGGCTTTGGACCTGCTGTGGGGTGGCCAGGCGATGACGGTCGTGACAGCCGGCGCGTCCGGCACCGGCACGGTCGCATGATGGTCGCGCAGGTGGGCTCGGAGGGACTCGGGCACGACCGCGCAGGCCCGCCCGAGCGCGATCAGCTGGAACAGCTGGGTGTGGTCGCGCACCTGCGGGCCGGGTCCGTCCGGGTAGCCCCCGCCCCGTCGGGGCCAGCGTGGCAGGGGCAGGTCCGCCAGGGTGGTGACCTCGGCCATCGACATCTGGGGTCGTTCGGCCAAGGGGTGCCCCGCGGGCAGGACCACGACCTGTCGTTCGGTGTGCAGGTCCTCGGTGTCGAGTCCGGCCGTCGTATCGAAGGGCCGCTGGAGCAGAGCAACGTCGGCGCGCCCGTCGCGCACCAGCCCTTCCTGCTCGCCGGGCCCGCACAGCATCACCTCGACGGCGACCGCGCCGGGCTCGGCGGCGTAGGCGTCCAGCAGCTTCGCCAACAGTTCGCTGGACGCTCCGGCTTTCGTGGCCAGCACCACACCGGGCTGTTCGGCAGCCGCGCGGCGGGTGCGGCGCTCGGCGGCTTCGACCGCGTCGAGCGCGGTCCGGGCCTCCCGCAGAAGCACCGAACCGGCCTCGGTCAAGGCGATGGCGCGCGCGGCGCGGTGCAGCAGAACCACCCCGAGCCGCCGCTCGAGCTGCTGGATCGCCCGCGACAGCGGTGGTTGCGCCATGGCGAGCCGCTGCGCCGCCCGCCCGAAGTGCAACTCCTCCGCGACGGCGACGAAGTACCGCAGCTCTCGCGTCTCCACCGCGTCATGCTATCCGGCGCTCACCACGACCGATATCCGTGCGGTATCACTGCCCACCCAGTCGGTCTTGGACGTCCTACCGGAGTCCGACCACGCTGGATGACATGACGGAACAGACGATCGCGCTGGTGACCGGTGCGAACAAGGGAATCGGATACGAGATCGCGGCGGGCCTCGGCTCCCTCGGCTGGCGAATCGGTGTGGGCGCGCGGGATCCACAGCGCCGCGACGACGCGGTGGAGAAGCTGCGCGCAGCCGGGACGGACGCGTTCGGCGTGCCGCTCGACGTCGCGGACGACGCGAGCGTGGCCGCCGCGGCGGAGCTGATCGCCTGCCGCGCCGGAGGACTCGACGTCCTGGTCAACAACGCCGCGATCACCGGCGGCATGCCGCAGACGCCCACCACGGTCGATCCCGCGACCGTACGAGTCGTCGTGGAGACCAACGTGATCGGGGTCATCCGCGTCACCAACGCGATGCTGCCCATGCTGCGCCGCTCGGCATCGCCGCGGATCGTGAACATGTCCAGCAGCGTCGGCTCGCTCGCCCTGCAGACCACGCCCGGCATCGACATGGGTCCGGTTCCCGCTGCGTACCTGGCGTCCAAGACCTTCCTCAACGCCGTCACCGTCCAGTACGCCAAGGAACTGAGCGGCACCGACGTCCTGGTCAACTCCGGCTGTCCCGGCTTCACCGCGACCGACCTCAACGGCTTCCAGGGCGTCCGCACTCCCCAGCAGGGCGCGGCGATCGCGATTCGCCTCGCGACCCTGCCCGACGACGGACCGACCGGCGGGTTCTTCGACGACGGTGGAGCGGTGCCCTGGTAGCAGGCTCGAGACGTTCCGGGGCGTTCCGCGTCAGGGCGTCGCCCTCCCCCGGACCCTCGAGTTTGGAGCATGATCCAAGATTTACGTGGATGTTGCATGAGGTCTTCTGCGGAATGCACAGCTCCGCAATAGTGGCGCGCACAGCGGAAGTTGGTTTCCGCATGACAGAAGTCCGCTACGGAGGAGTGCCCGTGCCGCACGCCGCCCCACCTGCACCACCCGCGCCGTCCCTCGCGCGCCGCGCAGCCCGTCTGCTGCGCACCTCGCTCTTCGCGCAGGTCGCCTGCGCGCTCCTGCTCGGAGTCCTCGTCGGGCGGCTGTGGCCCGAGGCCGCAGCGGCCGCCCAGCCGCTCGGCGACGGCTTCGTCCGCCTCATCAAGGCGATGATCGCCCCGCTCGTCTTCTGCGTGGTCGTCGCCGGCATCACGAAGGCGGGTGACCTCAAGGCCTTCGGCCGCATCGGCGTCAAGGCCCTGATCTGGTTCGAGGTGGCCACCACGGTCGCCCTCGTCTTCGGACTCCTGGCCGGAAACCTCGCCGGCCCCGGGGTCGGGATGAACGTCGACCCGTCGAAGCTCGACGCCTCCGCCGTCGACGAGAAGACCGGTGGCGGCGAGTTGCCGTCGACGTCCGAGTTCATCCTGCACTCGCTGCCCGACAGCGCCGTCGGAGCCTTCGCCGAGAACGCGCTGCTCCAGGTCCTCGTCCTGTCCTGCCTGGTCGGCGCGGCCCTGCTGCACCTCGGCCACACCAAGGTGCCGGCCATCCTGCCCGCCATCGAGCAGGCGCAGGAAGTCGTGTTCGCCATCGTCGGTTTCATCATGAAGCTCGCCCCGCTCGCGGTCTTCGGTGCGACGGCGCACCTGGTCGGCGAGTACGGGCTCGGCGCGCTCTCCACGTACGGGAAGCTCATCGCCGTCTGTTACGGCGTGGCCCTGCTCTTCCTGCTCGCCCTGGCACTCGCGCTCAAGGCGCTCACCGGGCTGAGCCTCTGGAAGTTCGTCCGCTACACCCGCGAGGAGATGCTGCTCGCCCTCGGGACGGCCTCCAGCGAGACCGTCATGCCCCGCATGATGCAGAAGCTCCGCGCCGCCGGCTGCCGGGACGACGCGGTCGGGCTCGTCCTGCCCACGGGCTACTCGTTCAACCTGGACGGGGCTTCGATCTACCTGTCCGTCGGAACGCTCTTCATCGCCCAGGCGGTGGGCGTCGACCTGACGCTGGGCCAGCAGATCACGGTGGTCCTGGTCCTGATGCTGACCAGCAAGGGCATGGCCGGTGTCCCCGGCTCGGCGTTCCTCGCGCTCTCCGCGACGGCCTCCGCCCTCGGAGTCATCCCGGCCGGTGCCGTGGCCCTGCTCCTCGGCGTCGACCGGATCATGGACGCGATGCGCGTCGCGACGAATCTGCTCGGCAACTGCGTGGCGGTGTTCGTGGTCTCGCGATGGGAGGGCGCGCTCGACCGGGTGACGGCCCAGAAGGTGCTGAACGGCGAGATCGAGTTCGTACCGGAGGGGACGTCCGAGAGGCCGGAGCGGACGGAGGAGGCGTCGGAGGCGAAAGCCCTGAAGGGGTAGGCGAGTTGTCCGGCTGAGGCGACGGTTGCGGGGTGGGGGGCCGGGGGTCGGGTCCGGCCGGTGCGAGCCGGGCCCCCCGGCCGAAGCGCTCCTCCGCAGGAGCACTGCCCGTCGCCCCGCTGGTGAAAGGATCACGGCATGGCTGCTGACATGTCCGGTGCCGATACGGATGCCACGACTGGCAATCCACTGCTGTTCCGCGCCCGCAGGCTGTGGGAGACGCTGGCCGACGCCCCGGTGTCGTTCGCGTCCTCCGCGTCGTCCGCGTCCTCCGCGTCCTCCGCGTCCTCCGCCGGACCAGCCCGACCAGCCGGACCAGCCGGACCTGCCGGTCCCGTTGTGGTGGTTTCACCGGCCTCCGCCCTGTGTCCCCCCTCCTGGGCCGGAATCGTGGTCCTGGGCGACGCGGCGATAGTCACCGCGCCCACGGAGAGCGCCGCGCTGGTACTGCGCCGTGCGCTGGCCTCGGTACCGGTCGACTCGCTCACGCGACCGGAGACGGTTCGGGCCGTACTGCCGGTGTCGGACGTGCTGGGTCCGGCGAGCTTGGCGTACCTCTCCAGCGCCGACTTCCGGCCCGCGCGCCCGCAGGGCGCTGTCGAGCACCTGACCTCCGGCCATCCCGACTTTCAGGGGCTGTTGCGGTCGGCCGCCCCGGAGGACGTGGCCGAGAGCGGTATGGAGGAGATCACCTCTCCCGCGTTCGTCGTACGCGCGGGAGCGGACGTGGTGGCCGCGGCGGGCTACCGCGCCTGGCCCGCCGAGACCGCGCACGTCTGTGTGCTGACGCATCCGCGGTGGCGGGGCCGCCGACTCGCCCGCCAGACGAGCTCCGCCGCCGTGGCGCACGCGCTGGCGGCGGGCCTCCTCCCCCAGTGGCGCGCCCGCCCGCCGGCCTCACGGCGGGTCGCCCACTCGCTCGGGTTCCGGGAGCTGGGCAGTCAGCTGAGCGTCCGGTTGAAGGAGGACCCGTTCGACGGCGCACGCGGGTGAGCCATGTGCCGCATCCACCGCACACGCCTGGTGTGCGTCCGGCCCCTCCAGGACGGGTGCGGGAGTGATCGGCTGGACACGTCCCCGTTCGTTCCAGCGCTGGACAGGCCTCGAAGAACGCGCGCCGTGGCCGGAGACGACGCTGCTTGCGAGCTTGGCCGAGCTCCTCACCGAATGGGCCGACCACGGCTGCAACGGCGATGGTGCACCGTCTCCGGAATCACGGTCCTGGCCGGAGGGCGATGGCCCGTGTCGACTCGCTCGGACGTTGGGCGGGTGACTCGACACAGCCGGGCTCGTCACCGTCAGCCTGGTCAGGCGCCCGTCGTCGTGGGGAGCACGGGCGTGAAGTTGTCCCAGCGGGCCATCTCGCAGCCGTCGCTCCGCTTGAAGGTCGCGTCCACCGGTCGGCCCGCCCAGGTGCCCGTGACGTGGGCCGTGGCCGGGCCTCCGTACTGCATCGTGCAGAGGGAGTCCGGCGGCACCGGCGCGAAGGGGTCGGTGCCCCATGTGGTCAGTTCGTCGAGCCTGTCGCAGGCCTTCTGCGGTGTGGGGTGAGTGCCGTCCGCCGGGTGGCAGACGAGCTCGTACGTGCCGTCGGCGGACCGGTCGCCGCTGTCGGTCACCGTCAGGGTGAGCTGGTCCGGAGGGGCCGGTGCACCTGCGGCGGCGGAGGCGACCGAGACGGTGGAACAGGTGGAGAGGGCGGCCAGGGCCAGGGCGAGCGCAAGGCCTGTGAAACGCGGCATGGACGACTCCGGGGCATGAGGGTCTGCACTGCCCGGGACGACGGCCGGGAACAGCGCCGACCAGGGGTGGTCGTGGGCGGGTGCTGTGCGGAAGTACTTCCTCCGCGTCCAACCCCGGTGTACTCGAAGAGGTCACGCCACGTGTGGCTCCGGCGGTGACCCTCGGGCCTGATCACTCCGATGGCCCACCCGCCCATCCGTCACGCCCGCCGTACCCGTCGCACCCGCCGTACCCACCACACCCGCCGTACCCGCCGCGCCATCGGCCGAGGCCTGCCGTGAATGCGGCCAGCGCTCGGCCGGTGCTTTGCCGGATCTGTGATCAGTCATGATGACCAGAGACTGAAACAGACCACTCCAGTCCACTTCAGCAATGGATCAGAACAGAGCAGACCGAGGGCGGTCCTTCTCGCACGGACTGCGGAAGGCCTCCTCGGGCAGACACACGGGGGCGTTGATGCGGGGATACGGCGAGACAGTGCTGCTGGACGTCTTGGCCGGTGCGGCCGGGGCCGCGCCCGGCGAGGGCATCGTCCATGTCGACGGGGACGGTGCGGAGAGAACCGTCAGCCATCGCGCGCTGTTCGCCGATGCCCTGCGCGTCGCCGGAGGATTCCTCGACGCCGGACTCGCGCCGGGAAGCCATGTGGTGCTGCCCACCGAACGCAGCGATGAGTTCCTGCCGCTCTTCTGGGGCGCCGTCGCCGCCGGACTCGTACCGGTACCGCTCGCCCCGGACGTACGCCGAGTGATGCCCGTGTGGGAGTTCCTCGGCCGGCCTCCGGTCGTCGTCGGCGCATCCACCGCGTCACTGCTCGACGCCCTGCCCGGCTCCGTTCAGTCCCTGGGGCTCGGCGAGCTCCGCCGGCATGCGGCCCCTCCGCACCTCCCGCAGCGGGTGCCCGGCGACATGGCGTTCCTCCAGTTCTCCTCCGGCAGCACAGGGGCGCCGAAGGGGGTCGAGCTGACGCACGCGGCCGTGCTCGCCAATCTGGCGCAGATCCGGGCCGCGGCCGGCATCAACTCCGGCGATGTCCTCGCCACCTGGATGCCGTACTTCCACGACATGGGGCTCATCGGCACCCACCTCGTGCCGTTGTCTGCACGGATCAGGCAAGTCCGGCTCGAACCGCTGACGTTCGCCAAGCGGCCCCTTCGATGGCTGGAGGCGGCCTCCCGGCACCGCGCGACGCTTCTCTCGGCCGCCAACTTCGCCCTGGCGCTCGTCGAACGGCGCGTACCTGCCGACGCGCTCGCACGGCTCGACCTGACATGTGTACGGATGATCCTGGTCGGCGCCGAGCCGATCTCGCCGGCCGTGTGGCGCGCCTTCACCGGGCGGATGCGGCCCACGGGGCTCCCGGCGTGCGCGCCCGCGCCCGTGTACGGCCTCGCGGAGTCCACCCTTGCCGTCACCTTCCCGCCGCCCGGGGAGGTCGCCCGGCCGCTCGCCCTGGACAGGGCCGCACTCGGACGCTGCCTCGCCGTGGACACCGCGCCAGGGCCGGACGCCGTGGAACTGATGGACGTGGGCAGCCCCGTGCACGGATGCACCGTACGCATCACCGACGACACGGGTCACCCCGTCGGGGAACGCCGGGTCGGCCACATCGAGGTCGGCGGACCTCAGGTGGCCCGCGGCTATCACCGGGCCCCGGAGGCGACGGCGGAAGCGTTTCGTGGCGAGTGGCTGCGCACGGGTGACCTGGGGTTCCTGCGCGAAGGGCGCCTCTGCGTGACCGGCCGGTCCAAGGACGTCGTCTTCATCGACGGGCGCACCCTGCACGCGTCGGACCTGGAGGAGGTCGCGGCGAACACGCCGGGGCTCGGTCCGTGCCCGGTCGCGGTCGTGGGGTCGACCGATCCTTCGGACGGCGGCGGCGAGCGGGTGGTCGTCTTCGTCGCGCCCGCGCCTCCCCTGTCCTCCGTGACCACCGAACTCCTGCACGCGGTCCGCGGACGGGTCCGCGCGGCCCTGGGCCACGACGACGTACGGGTGGTGGCGCTGCCCGTACGCGGCTTCCCGCGTACGACGAGTGGCAAGGTTCGTCGCGGGGTGCTGCGCGAGCGCTTCGAAGGCGGGGAGTATCCCGAGATCGCGGGGCGCGCCGCCGTGGGGGTGGTGGGGAGGACGACTCCGGCGGGCCCCGGGGACGCGGCGAACACGTCGGACACGGACAACCCTGCGGACGCGGCGCAGGCCGTGACGGATCCTTCTGGGGTGCCACAGCCGTCCGGCTCTCTGCCGCGGCAGCGGACTGGGAACACGTCGGAGCAGTTGGTCGATGACCAGTCGGCCGTACGGGGCGACGCGTCCGACGGCCGACCTGACCGGGGCGACCAGAGCGATCAGGGCCCCCTCGTTGTGCGCTCCGGCGGCGGCGCCGTTCCCGTTCGCTCCGGGCCGGTCGTTCCTCCTGACGCGCTGGTCGACACCACGGTCGAGGACGTCGACGCACCGCTGTCCCGGCCCGACGTCGAGACCGTCGTGCGCGGTGTCTGGGCGCGGGCGCTCGGACTGCCGGGCAGCTCGATCGGGCCGGACGACGACTTCCGGGCGCTCGGGGGCTCTTCGCTCAAGGCCATGGAGGTCCTGGCCGGGCTCGAGGACGCGTTCGGCAGGGCGCTGCGCCCGTCCGACGTCCGTGACCACACCACGGTGGCGGCCCTCGCCGGGCTGATTCTCGCCGGCGGCGGTTCCGCAGGGCACGGGGCCGGCGAGTCCCCGTCGCACGGGTCGGCCGCCGAGGACGAGGGGTCGTCCGGGACGTCGAACGCGCCGGGCGGGGGCGGCATCGCATCGCCCGCCGCTCCCCACGGGTCGGCGCAGGCCGTCGAGCCGTTGGTCGCCGTCTCCGCTCTCGCCTGCCGTTTCCCCGGGGCCGATACCCCCGAGGCCTTCTGGGACCGGCTCCTCGACGGCTACGACGCCGTCACCCCCGTACCCGACGGGCGATGGGCCGTTCCGGCGGACGGACCGGCGCGGTGGGGTGCCTTCCTCGACGAACCCGACGGTTTCGACGCCGGGTTCTTCGGGATCGGGGAGGAGGAGGCACGGGCGACCGACCCTCAGGCGCGGATCCTGCTGGAGCTCGCCCACGAGGCCCTGGAGCGGGCCGGCTATGCCGGGCCGCGGCGGCGCGGGCGCCGGGTGGGGGTGTTCGTCGCCGCCGGTGACAGCGGCTACCGGCGCGTTCTCGAACAGAGCTGGGGTGAGGACGAGTTGCCCGCCGCCGCCCTCACCGGGAATCTTCCCAACATGCTCGCCGCGCGCGTCGCGCACAGCCTCGACCTGACCGGGCCCGCGCTCGCGGTCGACACCGCCTGCTCCTCGGCCCTCGTCGCGCTCCACCTGGCGCGCCGCAGTCTTCAGGCCGGTGAGTGCGACATCGCCGTGGTCGGCGGCGTCCATCTCCATCTCACACCGGCCGGGTACGCGCTCCTGGAGAAGGCGGGAGCTCTTTCCCCGACCGGACGTTGCCACGCGTTCGGCGCCGCGGCCGACGGGTTCGTTCCCGGGGAGGGCGGCGCCGCGCTCGTTCTGACCAGGCTCGACGAGGCGCAGGAGGCCGGGGATCCCGTCCTCGCCGTGCTGCGCGGCACCGCCGTGAACAACGACGGCCGTTCCCTCAGCCTGATGGCGCCCAATCCCCTGACCCAGCGCGAGGTCATCACGCAGGCGTACCGCGATGCGGGCATCGCCCCCGAGAGTGTGTCGTACGTGGAGGCCCACGGCACCGGCACGCCCATCGGCGACCCTGTCGAAGTGCGGTCGCTCGCCCACGCCTTTCCGCCGCTTCCCGACGGACGGCTCCGGCTGCTCGGCTCGGTCAAGACGAACATCGGCCATCTCCTCAACGCCGCCGGAATGCCGAGCCTGGTGAAGGTGGTCCTCGCGCTGGGTCAGCGACGCCTGCCTCCGTCACCGCTCCGGGCCACGGCCTCACCTGCGCCCTCCGTGCCCTCGACGGTGGCGGCACCGGCCTCCACGGCGCCCTCGTGCTCGGCCTCGCCCTCACTCTCACCCTCGCCCGACCTGACCGGTTCCGGGTTCGCTCTGGTGGATGCCGTACGCGACTGGGAGGCGCCCGGCCCGCTCATCGCCGGGATCAACGCCTTCGGCTTCGGCGGGACCAACGCCCATGCCGTACTTGAGGAACCGCCCGCCCCGTGTCGGCCGGAACGGATCCCCGCGCGCGGGCCGCACCTGCTCACCCTGTCGGCTCATGGACAGGACGGGCTGCGTACCGCTGCCGCGGGACTCGCCGCCCACCTTCGTGACCGCCCCGGACTCGACGAGGGGGACGTCTGTGCCGCCGTCGCCGCAGCCCGTGACGAGGGACCCGATCGTCTCTCCCTCGTCACCGACGGCGATCTCGCCGCGCGGCTGGAGGCCGTACGCGACGGCGTGACGCCGGCCGGTCCCCCCGTACGGTCACGGGCTCGCCTCGTCCTTCTCCTTCCCGGGCAGGGCGTACGGCCGCACGGCCAGGCCCGCTCCCTGTACGCCGACGCGCCCGCCTTCCGTGAGGCGCTCGACGAGGCCTCCGGTCACGTCGGGGCGATCGGTGGACGCAGTCTCGCCGCGTGGTGCCTCGACGACGACGTGTCGTCGTCGCCCGACACGCTCGCCCGCACCGACATCGCCCAGCCGCTCCTCGTCGCGTACGGAGTCGCGCTCGCCCGTCAGGTGAAGGCCTGGGGCATCACGCCGGACGCCGTGGCCGGGCACAGCGTCGGCGAGATCGCCGCCGCCTGCGTCGCGGGGACGCTCTCGCTCGCCGACGCCGTGCGGTTCGCCGCCGAACGTGGCCGTCTGATGGCCGAATTGTGCGCCCCCGGCGCCATGGCGGCCGTGCGCTGCGACGAGGAGTCGGTCGCCGACCTGGTGGACCGGGCGCGGGGCTCGCTGAGCGTCGCCGCCGTCAACGGTCCCGAGCAGGTCGTCCTCGCCGGTACCGAGGCCGCTGTGGAGCACGCGATCGTCACGCTGGCCGCTCGGGGCGTCGTCGGCCGGCGGCTCGGCGTGTCCAGGGCCTTCCACTCGCCCCTGATGGATCCGGCCCTGGACGCGCTCACCGAAGCCGCGCGGACTCTCGTGCTCCGGCCGTCGGTGAGGCCGACGGGTTCAGCGGGTTCAGCGGGTTCGACGGGTTCGATGGTTTTGACGGGTTTGACGGGTTTGACGGGTTCGATGGGTTCGATGGGTTCGACGCCGCTGATCAGTACGGTCACCGCCCGCTGGCAGCCGGTCCTGGACCCGGCCCATCTGCGTGGCCATGCCCGGCAGCCGGTGCGTTTCGGTGCGGCGGTGGAGCGGCTGCTCGTTGACGGGTACGACACGTTCGTCGAGCTCGGCGCCGATGCCCTCGGTGGATCCGTGCGTGCCGTCGCGGCCGCCCACCCGCGCGGAGGCGGGGCGGTCGCCCTTGCCGCCGGGCATCGAGGTGGTGCGCGGGGGCTCCTTGAAACCGTCGGTCGGCTCTGGGAGCGGGGTGTGCCGCTGGACCGCACCGAGCTGGACGCCGGCCGGGCCAGGATCTCCGGCATACCCACGTATCCCTTCCAGCGGCGCCGCTACTGGCCGGCCTCCGCTCCCCGGCCCAGGCCGCCGCACGTGCCGCTGCCTCTGCCCCTCTCGCCGGCGCTGCCCCTCTCCCCGCCGCTGTCCCTGGCCCCGTCCTTGCTCCACCGGCTCGATTGGGACGACGCCCCGTTGACCGTCGGGTCCGGTCCGCGTTCCGTCCTTCTGGCGGGGCCGGATTCCCCGCTCTCCCGTGCGTTCGCGGACCGGCTCGAGGCGCGGGGTGTCGCCGTCGGCCGGGCGGCCGGGGACGCACTGGTCGGCTGGGAGTCGGCGACCGAGGACGGGCCCGCCCCCGAGGTCGTCGTGCTGCTCGCAGGTCCCGCCGTGTGCCCGGACTCCGCCGACGCGCTCGACGCGGCCCACCGTGCCATGGCGACCGGGCTTCAGAACCTCCTGCCGGAGCTCGCGCTCCACCGCCCGCGCGTGCTCGTCGTCACCGAGGACGTCCACGTCACGGGTGCGGGACCCGAGCGGCCACGCCCTGCCCAGGCGGTCCTGACCGGGCTGACCCTGGCGCTTCCCGAGGAGTTCCCCGGCCTGATCGCCCACAGCGTCGACCTCTCGTCCCTCGACGCGGTGGGCGCACGGCTCGACGCGCTCGACCACGAGCTCGCCGCCCGGCCCACCGTGCCGGACGACGATTCGGTCCTTCGCCCGGCGCACGCCGTCGCCTGGCGGGCGGGGCGACGCCTGGGTCGGACGACCGAGCCGGTCACCATGGGGTCTGTCACGGGGTCCGACTTGGGGCCTGGCACGGGACTCGGCACAGAGCCTGACACGGGACTCGGCGCAGGGCCTGGCACAGGAACTGATGCCGAGGTTGCGGCCCTGCCGCCCCACGGGACCTATCTGATCACCGGTGGGGCCGGCGGTGTCGGTGCCGCGTTGGCCCGCGACCTCGCGGGCCGGGGCCGGCCGACCCTGCTGCTGACCGGTCGCTCGGCCGAGCCGCCGGTCGGGCTGCTCGCCGAACTCCGTTCGCTCGGCGCCACCGTGGACTACCGAGCCGCCGACGTCTCCCGCGAGGCCGACGTCGACACGCTGCTCGCCGGTCTGCCGCGACTCGACGTGCTGTTCCACGCCGCAGGCGTCGTACGTCCCGGCTCTCTGCGAGCCAAGACACCCGACGAGACGGCCGACGTCCTGGCTGCCAAGACGCGGGGCACCGACCTGCTCGCCCGGGGAGTCGTCAAGCACGACTTGCACCCCTCCCTGTGCGTGGCGTTCTCCTCGGTCGCCTCGGTGCTGCCGGGCCTGGCGGGTGCGATCGGCGACTACGCCGCCGCCAACGCCTACCTCGACGCCTTCGCCGCCGCCGAACGCGCGGCAGGTCGGCCGTGGCTGGCGGTCAACTTCGCCGTGTTCGCCGATACGGGACTCGTCGCCCGGACAGGACTCGTCGCCGGCACGAGCCCGTCCGCCCGCAGCGCCGGCGCTGGTACGGCCGCCGGATCCCGTGCCGCGCGCGGGCCCGTACCGCTGGCGACCGGCGAGGCCCTGGAGGCCCTGCGTACGGCCTGCGGCATCGACGCCGCCCAGCTCGTGGTCGCCGACCTCGGCGGTCAGGAGGCTGCCGCGCCTCGTACCTCGGCCGACTTCGCCGTGACCTCGCCCCCCTCCCCGTACACGCACACCTGCACAGAGCAGGCCACAGCCTCACCGGCAGGCGATGTGTCGGACGTCCTGAGGCAGTTGCTCTCCGAAGCGCTCCACGTCTCCCCCGACGCCCTCGGCGACGACGTACCCCTCCTCGGCCTCGGGCTCGACTCGCTCATGGCCGTCGATCTCGTGAAGCGGCTGGAGCGGGAGCTGGACCGCTCCCTGCCCATCACCCTGTTCTTCGAGCACCGGACGCTGGGCGAACTCGCCCGCGAACTCGCCCATGAACCCGGCCACGAATCCGCGCATGTACCGGCATACGAACCCGCCCGCGAACCCGCCCGCGAACCCGGCAAGTCCGAGGAGGCGATGTCGGCGGACGTCGGCGTCCCCTTCTCCCTGACGCCGGTCCAGCTCGCCTTCCACACCCAGGGCGGGCTGTACCCGGACGTCCCCGCCTACGGCTACGTGACCCAGGACATCCGCGGCCCCCTCGACCCCGACCTGCTCGGCAAGGCACTCGGCCTGCTCGCCGACCGTCACGCGATGCTTCGCATCCGGTTCCTCCCCGGGGAGTCGTCGTCGCCCATCCAGTCCGTCGAACCGTCCACGTCGCACGACGACAGAAGGATTCCGGACTGGTACGAGGTTCGAGAGCTGCCCGGAGTCCGCAGCGCCGAGGAGGAGATCGCGCAGCTCGAAGAGGCCCTGTGCAACAGGCCGTTCGACCTCACCGTCGAGGCACCGATCCGCGCCGTGCTCGCCCGTGCAGAAGGCCGGGACGGCGCCGCCGGCGTGAACGGTTCCGCCGGCGCGAGCGGTGCCGACGGCGGGGCCTCAGGGCGCTTCACGCGTCTCGTGCTCGTCGTCCATCACGCCGCCGCCGACGGCTTCAGCCTGAACGTCCTCGGTGAGGAACTCTGGACCCTCTACACCGCCCTGTCGCTCGGGCGCGCCCCAGAACTCCCGCCGCTCATGACCGACTTCGCCGCCTACGTCGCCCACGAGCAGTCCGAGCGTTCGGACTCCGCCCTCGCCGAGGACCGGGCGTACTGGCGTGAGGTACTGGGCGGGCAGGGTGCACCGCTCGCGCTCCCGTACGACGGTGATCCGCTGGGCCACCCCGAACCCCCGCTCCTCGCGCACCGGATGACGCCCGGTCCCGACCTGACGGCCGCCCTCCGGGAGACGGCCGCCGCCCACGGCGTATCCCTCTTCCACCTGCTCCTCGCGGCGTACGCGCGCTGCCTCTCGCGGTGGAGCGGCGGGCGGGAGGACGTGTCCGTGAACGTCGCCAGGGCCCGTCGCGAGACGCGGCTCGTCGGCATCGACCGGCTGGTGGGACCGCTGGCCGACACCCTCCCGGTTCCCGTCCGCGTCGGACCGGACGACTCGGTGCAGGCGCTCGCGGTACGGCTCCGCAACGCGTGGCCCGAGAGCGAACGGCACGGCCGGCTCACCAGCCTGGACCTCGCCCGGCTCCTCCCGACGGACGGGGCGGGACCTCGTACCGCCGCGCCCGCGTCCTTCAGCTTCGCCCGGTTCCCGGTCGCCCTCGACCCCGACTGCCCTGTGGAGGTGCGTCCGACCTCGGCGGGAACGGCCTCCGCCGCCACCCGGCTCAGCCTGCTGTGCTGGGAGTCCGACGGGGAGCTTGCCTTCTCGTGGAACTTCCCGGCACGGCTCTTCGACCGGTCCACGATCGCGCGCCTCGCCGCCGAGCACATGGCCGAACTCACCGAGACGGCCGAACTCACCGCTGTCCCCCGGATCGACGGGACAACAGGCCTCGACGGGACGGGCACGCTCGGCGGGACGGGCACGCGGGCCGGGACGGGCACGCCGGACAAGCCGGAAGAGCTCGGGAAGACGACAGCCGAGGTCCACGAGATCCCTGCGGAGAGCGCGCCCTCCGCCGGTGACATCGTCGCCCGCCTGGGCGTCCAGTTCCGCGCGACGCCGGACGCGGTCGCCGTCGACACGGACGGCGCCACCCTCACCTACGCCGAACTGGATCGGGCGTCGGACGCCCTGGCCGCCCGCCTGCGCTCCTGCGGCGTGGCCCCCGGCGACCTCGTGGGCCTGCTGACCGAGCCCGGTGCCGACGCCGTCACCGGTGTGGTCGGCATCCTGCGCGCCGGTGCGGGCTGGGTCCCCCTGGACGCCGCCCATCCCCCCGCACGTCTGGCCGATCAGCTGCAGCGATCCCGCGCCGGGGCGCTCGTCTGCCATGCGGCGACCGAGGACTCGGCCACCGCGCTCGCCTCAGCGGCGGACATCACGCTGGTCACGGCCGGCGGCCCCGTGCCCGATCCGCGCTCCGCCGCTCCGGAGGGCGAGTGCCACGCCCCCGATCCCGACTCCCTCGCCTACGTCATCTTCACCTCCGGCTCCACCGGCCGCCCCAAGGCGGTTCCCATCACCCGCCGTTCGATGACCAACTACCTCGACTGGGCGCTCGCCACCTTCGGGTACGGCGAGGGCGACCGGCTGGCCCAGACGGCGTCGCTGTGCTTCGACGCGTCCGTACGCCAGCTCCTCGCGCCCCTCCTCGTCGGGGCAACGGTCGTCACCCTGCCCCGGCAGCTCCTCCGGGACCCCGAGGCGCTGCTCGACCGGGTCGAGCAGGCCCGGATCTCGGTGTGGAGTTCGGTCCCGAGCCTGTGGTCCCGGCTGCTCGAAGCCGCGGAGACGCGGGTACGGGAGGGCGGGCCGACGCCCGACCTGTCGGCCCTGCGCTGGATCCACGTCGGGGGCGAGGCTCTCCCGCCCGCCCATGTACGCCGCTGGTACGACCTGTTCGGGCCCGGGCACCGGATCGCCAACCTCTACGGGCCCACCGAAGCCACCATCAACGCCACCTTCCACATCATCGAGACCCGCCCCGCCGACGACGTACGGACCCTCCCCATCGGAACCCCCCTCACCGGCACGGAGGTCGACGTCGTCACCGCCGACGGTGGGCGGCGCTGCGCACCCGGTGAACCCGGCGAGCTGCTCATCGCGGGGGTGGGACTCACGCCCGGCTATCTGCACGCCCCCGAACTGACCGCCGTCGCGTTCACCGAACGCGACGGGCGACGCTGGTACCGCAGTGGCGACCGGGTCCGGCGCGACGAGGACGGCGTCCTCGAGTTCCTCGGGCGCCTCGACGACCAGGTGAAGATCCGCGGCCACCGGGTGGAACTCGGCGAGATCGAGTCGGCGCTGCTGACGCATCCGGCGGTCGCCCGCGCCGCCGCGGTCCACCGTGAGGACCGGCTGAGCGCCTTCGTACAGTGCCTGCCGGGTGTCACGGCTCCGGATTCCATGGCTCTGCGCGCCCACCTGGCGCGGACGCTTCCGGAGTACATGCTCCCGACCCGTATCCACGTCGTCGATGAACTTCCCCTGACGGGGACCGGGAAGATCGACCGCGCCGGTCTGAAGTCCCCGGTGACCGAAACGCCCAAGCCAGAGGGGGGCGCATCAGGGTCGCTCCCCACGACCTCGACCGAGGTCCTGCTGTCCCGCATCTGGTCCGAGCTCCTCGACGCAGGCGCGGGTGCGGGCGCAGGCGCGGGTGCGGGCGCAGGCGCGGGCGTGAGTGCCGGCGCGGGTGCCGGCGCGAGCGCGGGCGTGATCCGTCGCGAGGACGACTTCTTCGCCCTCGGTGGCGACTCCCTGCTCATCCTCCAGGTGTTCGCCCGGCTGCGGGAGACGATCCCGGCCCTGCCCCGGCCCACGGTCGTGTACACCCACCGCACACTGGCCGCGCTCGCCGCCGCCATCGACCGCGGGCCGACCGAGGGGCCCGCCGGGACGACCGATCAGGGGAGGTCCTGCGTCGTCGAGCACGCGCAGGGCGGACCCTTCTCCCCCGCCCCGAACTCGTCGCCGACCTCGACGTCGACCGCGTCGCCGACTTCGACATCGACCGCGTCGCCCTCCTCTTCCGCGTCTCCCTCGCCGTTCCCCCTCTCCCCCTCCCAGCGCGGGTTCCTGCTCGCGGAGGCCATGGCGCCCGGCTCGCCCACGGCGTGGCTCGCCTGTCTGCGGGTCGACGGGCCGCTACGACCCGACGCGTTCCAGCAGGCCGTCGACGCCTGCGTCGTACGCCACCCGATGCTGCGGACCGTGTTCCCCGCCGGGGTGCGCCCGCCCGTCCAGCAGGAGCTCCCGCCCACCCTCCGGCTCCCGGTCGCCTTCGAGACCCTCGCGGCGCCGGAACTCCTCGCTTCGCGGATCGCCGAGGAGCGCGAACGGCGCTTCGACTCCTGGGCCTGGCCGCTTCTTCGCCTGCGGGTGCTCACCCTCGCTCCGGACGAGCACGCGCTCGTCGTCCATGCCCACCACCTGATCGGCGACGGTTACAGCGTGGCGCTGCTCGGCCGGGAACTGCTGGCCGTCTACGACCGTGTCGTACGGGGCGAGGTCGCCGAACTCCCGCCGTTGCGGGGCACGTTCCGCGACCACGTCGTCCTTCGGGAACGCACGGCCGCATCCGGTGGCGCCTCTGGTCACCGGGCCGCCGCCCTTCTCGACGTGCCGTACCGGCGCCCCGTACTCGGCGGCCGTGCCGGGGAACGGGCGTCCGCCAAGGCCCCCGGGGCGCCTCCGTACCGCTCCGCCGGATTCACCCTGGCCGCCGACGAGGTCGCCGTGCTGCGGCGGATCGCCACCGAGGCGGGTACGACGCTCTTCGCCGCGGTCCTGACCGCGTACTACCGGACACTGGCGGCCACGACCGGGCAGCCGGATCTGGTCCTCGGTCTCGCCGTGTCCGGCCGCGACGACGCGCATGAGGACGCCCACCTGGTGTTCGGTCCCTACGCCGCGGCTGTACCTCTCCGGCCGGGTCTCAGGTCCGCTGCCGAACGTCCGGCCGGCCGCACGTTCGGCGAGGACCTCCGGGCCGTCGCGGCCGAGGTCGAGGCGGCCCGTGCCCAGGGGGTCCAGCCCCCGCGGAGCGACGGCGGAATCCCGCCGACTGCCCAGTTCTTCTTCACCTTCCTCGACTTCTCCGCGCTCGGGCCGATGAGCGGCGACACGCTGAGCGTGCGGTGGGAGGACGCCGACGCCGAGCTCGCGCCGCCGCCGGTGGGCACGGACACGTTCCTGGCGGTACGACCGGTCGGGGAGGGACGGTTGCGGGTGACGCTGCGCGCGGCGACCACGGCGTTCCCCGAGGAGGGGGCGTTCGACTCGTTCACCGGGGCCTTGCGGAGCGGGATGACCGAAGGTGCGGCCGGGGCGAAGCGGGGGCGGCCTCGTCCCTCCGTCGCGGTGCCGTCCCCCGGCGTCCTGGACTCCGCACTCGTCGGGTACCTCCCGCCGCCGGATCAGCTTGCCGCGTCGGCAGGGGTCGGCGGGCTCGAAGGCCCGGGCGGGTTCGGCGCGCGGGCAACCGCCGACGCGGCGGCGTGGCGTGAGCGGCTCCGGGAGTTGCTCTTCCCGGACGGCCGCCCACGGCTCATGGAGGAGATCGACACGCCTCTGGGACGCTCGGGATTCGTGTGCCTTCCGTTGTTCGCGGACGAGCTCGCGTCGACGTCCGACCTCGCCGCCCGGACGGCCCGGGCCGTCGAGCTGGCGGCGGCGTCGGGCGCCCGTTCCGTCTCGCTCGCGGGGATGATCCCGTCCCTGACCGCGTACGGCTTCGGTGTTCTGCGGGAGACGGAGGGACCGACGGCGCTGACGACCGGGCACGCGGCGACCGCGGTCTCCGTGGTCAAGACCGTCCATGCCGCCCTGGTCCGGACGGGCCGCGGGCTCGTCGGTCGACGTGATCCGGGTGATCAGGGCTATCGGGGCAATCCAGGTGATCCCAGTGAGGCCGGTGGCCTCGGTAGGCGCGGTGCTGATCTCACCGATCCCGCAGATCCCGCAGATCTCGCCGATCTCGCCGATCTCGCCGATCTCGCCGTTGCCGTGATCGGCCTGGGCTCCATCGGCAGTTCGTCGCTCGAACTGCTCCTGACCCTCGCGCCCGAGCCGCCCGCCCGACTGATTCTCTGCGATGTCGCCGGCAGTACGTCACGGCTGCGCGCGCTGGCCGAGGGCCTGATCGCCCGCGGTCTGGCCCGGAACGTGGAGATCCACGAGTCCGGACGATCCGCCCTCCCGGCAGCGGTCTACGAGGCCGATCTCCTCGTCACGGCCGTCAGCGGCGGCGGCGCGCCGCTCGACGTGTCGCGCCTCCGGGCGGGCACGATCGTCGTCGACGACTCCTTCCCCCACTGCTTCGACACGACGAAGGCGCTGGCCCGGATGCGGGAGCGGCGCGACGTCCTGATCGTCGGCGGCGGTCTGCTCTCGGTCGGTGCGGGAGGAGCGGGTGAATCCGTCGGCACGGGTGGGTCCGTCGGCGCCGGCGGATCCGTGGAGCGCCGTACGGCTCCGGGGCTGCCGCCCGCCGTAGCAGCCGGATACGCCGCACGCTCGTGGCTCCCCGGCACCATCGCCTCCTGCCGTCTGGAGTCGCTGTTGCACGCCGCCGACCCGGAACTACCCCTGGTTCACGGCCTGGTGGATGCCCGGCTCGCGCTGGCGTACTGGCGGGGGATGGGGTCGGCGGGTGTCACCGCGGGGCCGCTGCACCTCCTGGGACACGCCGTCGCCGCCGGGGACGGCGACCTCGACGGCTTCCCGCGCCGACCGTCCGGAGTTCCCGGAGGAATCCCCGGAGCCCCCGGAGGCCCCGGAACCCCCGGATGCCGCTGAAGGCCGTTGCACGCGCGAGCCCGAGCTCAGAGGTGGCTCAAGTCCCTTGATCAGCTGATTGCTTGCCGGGCAGGATCGACCGCACCATCTGACCAGTGGTTCCAGGGGGACAAGAACATGAGGATCAAAGAGACGGCTCTGTCGGCGTGCGTCGTCGCCGTGGTGCTGGGGGGCACGGCTGCCTGTACGCCGGACGGCGACGGGCCGCCCGCCAATGCCTCGGCCGCACCCACGAAGGTGGCCGGCACCGTCTGCAGGAACGGCGACTACACGTGGTTCAACGTGGACGAGCGCGACGTCCTGACCGGTGTCGCCGAGAAGGAGAAGGTCACCAGGAAGGGTGCCACGCTCACGCACAAGCTGATGCCGCTTCACACACCGCGTACCGCGGTCACCTTCGAGAAGGGAGCACGGGGAGACGCGAAGGCCGCCCTCCGGTCGCTGGCTGTTCTCATCGGAGAGGCGAGCGCCGATGACCACGGTGGGAGCCTCGAGTTCTCCGACGTCCGCAGGCCGGCACCGGACCTCGACAGCGGCAGCACCTCCATCGACGGTGTCGGAACGGTCGTGCAGTACGCCTGGGTGGAGCAGGTCACCGCCGACTTCCGGTACACCTGCGGGTCCGGCGAGCCGGTGACGGGCCGGGCGACCAGCTGGGTCATCGACGGCTCAGGCATCCTGAAGTGCTCCACGCCGATGAAGGAGGCGAAGGAGGGGGAACCGGCTCTGACGGCCGCCCGTCTCTCCTGCGGCCCCGACTCCCCGGCCGCCAAGACCTGATCGACCGGGCACGTGGTTCACCCGCCCCCATGGTGTCGGGGGCGGGTGAGCCGGACGGCCGGTTTCGGGGGCGGGTGAGCCGGACGGCCGGTTTCGGGGGACTACTTGGCGAGCTTGCCGTTCGCCGTGACGGCGAACCACGTGCCGCCGACGCCCTGGCCGTTCGTGTCGCCGGGGGTCTTGTCGCCCGTGAACCAGTAGAGGGGCCAGCAGTCGATCGTGAGCTGCTTCGTGCCGTCCGAGCGGGTGTAGGTGATGAGCTTCTTCGGGTCGATGCCCTCGACGTCGTTGAGGTCGACCAGCTTGGCGGGCCGCCACTTCTCGAGGCAGGCGCCCTCGCAGTTGGACTTCATGGGCCAGGCGGTGTCCTTGGTGAAGCGGTAGAGGGTGCGGCCCTTGCCATCGCGGATGATCTTGCCGAGCTTCGCGTCGTCGGCGAGCGAGAGGGCCGGGAGCGGCTCGGCGGCCTCCTTCACACCCGCCTTCTTGCCGTCCGGGGTGACGGCGAACCAGGTGCCGCCGACGCCCTGCCCGTTCGTCTGCCCCGGCGCGGTGTCCTTGGCGAAGCGGTACACCGGCCAGCCCGCGATGGTCAGCTGCTCGGTGCCGTCGGCCCGCTTGACCGAACCGGTCTTGGCGGCGTCGACGCCACCGGACTTGGTGGCGGAGGCGGGGACCGGAGGCCAGGCCTTGGCGCAGTCGCCGGCGCAGGCGGACGAGGAGGGGTCGGCGGTGTCCTTGTCGAAGCGGTAGAGGGTGAAGCCCGCCGCGTCGGTCACGAGGCGGCCAAGCTCGGCGTCGTCGCGGACCGCCAGCGGGCCGGAAGCGGTCCCGGCGGCGGCTCCGCTGCCGGAGTCCGCGCCGTTGCCGTACGCGTCGGCGCCGCTGTTGCCGTCGGCGGCGGGGGCGGCCGTCTGCGCCGGGGCCTGCTGCGGGGAGCCGTTCGTGGTGCCCTGCGTTCCGCAGGCCGTCGCCCCGAGCACGAGTGCGGTCCCGGCTGCGGCGATGGTGAGCTTGCGCAGGTTCATCATGAGAACTCCTCTTATCCGGTACTTCGTTGGTCTCTGTCGGCACCGGAAACACGCGGGCCGTACGGGGCCGGTTCAACGGATCCGGAAATTCTTTTCGGGGCCTCTCGCACGAGAGCGCCGGCCGGGGTCGTCCCCCGACCGGCGCCCTCGTGCCGGTTCCGCCTTCGTCCGCGCCAGAGCCTGCTCCTGCTCCCACGCGCCTTCGCCCCCTACACCGGCACGGTCACGAAGGTCTTTCCCGCCTCGTTCTCGACCACGACCGCCTGCACGTCGGCCGGGTCGACCGCCGCCGAGCCGTCCAGCGAGGCTCCCTTGCCCTCGCCCCCGCCCGGGGCCTCGCCCACGACCCAGCTGCCGGCCGTCGTCCTGGTGCCGTCGCGGCCGACCACGACCAGCTTGCAGCGCTCGCCCGGGGGCAGCCCGGTCACCGCCGCGTGGACACGGACCCAGGCGGCCGCCGGAGTCACCCGTACGGTCATCCGGGTGCCGCTGGCGGCGTCCGTGGCCGAGGCGACGCGGGTGCCCGGCGGCGGGGTGGCGGGGGCCGTCGTGGACGTCGGCGGCGGGGTGGGCGGCAGGGCGACCGGATCGCCGCCGCCCGAGGTCGCCGTACCGGCCCAGAAGACGCCGGCGAGTGCTGCCGCCGCCGCGAGGCCGATCAGCCCGCCGCGGCGGTTCCGCGCGCGGGTGCTCTCGCCGCGCATCTGGCGCAGGGTGCGCTGGAGGAGCAGGTCGCCGCCCTGGGGCGGGCCGTCGAGGAAGGCCTCGGGGGGCACTTCGCCGAGTGCCGCCTCCATCTCGCGCAATGCGGACACCTCCTCCCGGCACGCCGCGCAGTCGTTCACGTGCGCTTCCAGGCGCCGGGTGTCGGCCTCGTCGAGTACGCCGAGCACGTACGGGCCGAGGAGTTCCTCCTCTTCGTGCCGCTGCCGGTTCATGCGACCACCTCCCTGAGTCCGGCGGGCTGCTGCGGCGCGCTCGGCCGGTTTCCTTCTCTGAACGTCTCGCGCAGCGCCTTCAGCGCGTAGTGCGAGCGGGATTTCACTGTGCCGGCCGGGATGCCCAGGGTGTCGGCCGCCTCCGCGACGCTGCGTTCGCGGTAGTACAGCTCGGTGAGCACGTCGCGGTGCTCGGGCGACAGCCGGTCGAGGGCGCCGAGGACGGTCATCGTGTCGACGACCGAGTCGGCGTGGTCCTCCTCGACGGGGGGTGTCGCGGGGGATTCCGCCACCTCGGCGGGGCGGGCGGCCTTGGCCCGGTAGCGGTCGGTGATGATGTTCCGGGCGACGGTGAGGAGCCACCCGCGGACCGAGCCCTTTCCGTTGACGAGGGCCTCGGAGTGGCGCCAGGCGCGGATGAGGGTCTCCTGTACGACGTCCTCGGCGGTGGCCCGGTCGCCGGTCAGGCGGGTGGCGTACGCGAGGAGGGCGCTGCCGTGTTCCTCGTACACCGCCCTGATCAGTGCTTCGTCGGTCGATCCCCGCCTGCTGCGGGGCCATCGTGGTCCGGCCATCCCATCCACTCCGTCTGCGGTGCCAGCGTCGTCGGCGCCGTCCGCGCCGTGCCCAACACGTGGCCCCGGGGCGCCTGGTTCATGTGATGTGGGTCACTCCACCGTGCTTTCAGCAGTGCCGGCCCGTGTTGACGCAGGTGACGAGCTTCGCCATTCGGTCGTCCGTCATCACGTTGACGAACATCGCGTGGTCGGTCTTCGGGCTGTGGCGCTGCTCGGGGAAGGAGTCCAGGGCGATCGGCGCGTCGGCCGGGGGTGCGTCGTAGGCGAGGGTGATGCGCAGTTCGGGGACGGCGAAGGTGTCCTGGGGGCAGACGCCGTTGGCGGCGGGGAAGAGCAGGTGGGTGCGTTCGGGGTCGGCGGTGTCGAGGCCGTTCCAGCAGCTGGGGAAGACCAGGGTGCGGGTGAGGCGGTCGCCCGCCGGGCAGCGCGGGTAGCGGGTGGTCGCGCGGTCGGGGAGGCTCGCGCAGCCCCAGCGCGCCTTCACGCCCTCGTCGTTGCGGGCGGTGAACGCGACGGCGTCGCCGGTGAAGGCGCGCAGGAAGCGGGGCATGGGGACGACCTGGCCGGCCGGGTTGCCGTGGAACGTCAGGCGTACGTCGGCGGGGGTGAGGATGCGTCCCGTGTTGCCGTGACCCGCCGCCTTCTCGTACGGCCGTGTCGCGGGGAGGTCGGGGCGGCGGAGGACGGGCCAGTAGTAGGTGGAGCGGTCGCCGCCGCGGCAGGTGGTGGGGGCGGCGGCAAGGCTCTCGTCGGTGGAGAACGCGTCGGTGGAGCGGTTGCCGACGTAGGCGTGGGTGTGGTGGGCGCCGTGGCGGAGTCCGGGTGAGATCACCAGGTTGTCCTGGTTGTAGTGGCCTTCCTCGTTGCGGCCGCAGTCGACGGTGAAGGTGCCCGTCGAGGCGTCGGGGCCGGGGGGCGCCGCCTGGTGCCGGGTCGGCGGTACGTCGCGGATGTCGACGAAGTCGCCGGGCGCGGGCGCGCCGGACGCCGCTCCGGGCCCCGCGCCGGCCATCGCCTCGTGCGCCCCCTTCCCTTCGGACGCTCCCAGGACGGCCGCGGTCAGGGCACCCCCCAGGACCAGGCAGACCAGCAGAACGAGCAGTCGGTGTTCTCTCCCCATGCCGGTCACCGTCGCCGCTGCACACGGTCGGCGTCAACCGGGGTCCGTACGTCGGCCATGCCCCCACAGGCAGGGAGGCCGAACGTGACCATTCGGCGAAGGAGTTGGCCAGGGCACGTGTGTGACATGGAGGCGGTGCGGAGAGCTGTTTAAGAAACCTTGTTGAATAAGCCTTTACCCCTGGTTCGCTCTTGATTTGCTCCTGCCAACCCGAACAGGCTTCTCTCGAACGTTTGACGCCCCACACGTCAACACGAGGAGAGATCCACTTTCATGGCAACTCACAAGCGATCCCACGGACTTCGCAACGCGGCCATAGCCACGGGTACCGCGGCCGCGGCCGCCGCAGCGCTGTTCGCGGGCAATCTCGCCGGGGCCTCCACCCCGGCCGAGGGCACCGTCCACGGACTCGGCGCACCGGGCGCCGTCGACGGCAGCTTCATCGTCATCCTCGACGCATCCGCGAACAAGGGGGACCTCGCCAAGAAGTACGGCGGCAAGCTCGTCCGCTCCTACGGCTCCGAGGTCAACGGCTTCTCGGCGTCCGGTCTGTCCGTCGACGAGGCCAAGCGCCTCGCCGCCGACCCCTCGGTCGGGACCGTCGTGCAGAACAAGCGGTTCAGCATCAAGGAGACGCAGGAACAGCCCCCGTCCTGGGGCCTGGACCGGATCGACCAGGCCGACACGGCCGGCGACCAGAAGTACACGTACCCCGACAACGGCGGGGAGGGCGTGACCGCGTACGTCATCGACACCGGCGTCCGCATCTCGCACCAGGACTTCGGCGGCCGGGCGACCCACGGCTTCGACGCCGTGGACAACGACGAGACCGCCGACGACGGCAACGGCCACGGCACCCACGTGGCGGGCACCATCGCCGGCACCTCCCACGGAGTCGCCAAGAAGGCCAAGGTCGTGGCCGTCCGGGTCCTCGACGACAACGGCTCCGGCACCACCGAGCAGGTCGTGGCCGGCATCGACTGGGTGACCAAGAACCACTCCGGTCCCTCGGTCGCGAACATGAGCCTCGGCGGCGGTGCCGACGAGGCCCTGGACGCGGCGGTCCAGCGGGCCATCGCCTCCGGTGTGAGCTTCGCGGTGGCGGCCGGCAACGAGTCCTCCGACGCCGGCCAGGGCTCGCCGTCCCGGGTGCCCGAGGCGCTCACCGTGGCGTCCAGCACCAAGGACGACGAGCAGTCGGAGTTCTCGAACTTCGGCTCCGTGGTGGACCTGTACGCGCCCGGCTCGGAGATCACCTCCGCCTGGAACGACAGCGACACCGGCGTCAAGACGATCTCCGGAACGTCGATGGCCAGCCCGCACGTCGCGGGTGCCGCGGCTCTCTACCTGGCGGCCAACCCGTCGGCGACGCCGGCCGACACGGCCGCCGCGCTGACCGGGGCGGCCACCGCGGACGCGATCAAGAACCCGTCCTCCGGCACCGCGAACAAGCTCCTCAAGGTGACGCCGTAACAGCACGCCCATGACCCATCGGGGCCGGGCCCGCCCCCGATGAGCCGTGACGAGGTGGCCCTCCACACACCCGTGGAGGGCCACCTCCGTCCGTTCCGTGTCCGATACTGCAGGAATGCAGCAGACGCCGCCCGCCGCGCTCCCCGAGCCGATATCGGCCGACCCGCCGCACCGCCGGGACCTCACCCTGCTCACCCAGTCCTGGCTCGACCTGGCGTTCCTGCACTGGGCCGCGGACCCCGCCGACGTCGCCCCGCTCCTGCCCGCCGGCACCGTGCCCGACACCCACGACGGCGTCACCTACGTGGGCCTGGTCGCCTTCCGGATGCACCGCGTCGGCTGGCTCCGGCTCCCCGGGATCCCGTATCTCGGAACCTTCCCCGAGACCAACGTCCGGCTCTACTCCGTGGACTCCCAGGGGCGCCGGGGTGTCGTCTTCCGCTCGCTCGACGCGTCCCGCCTGATCCCGGTGACCGTCGGCCGGTGGGCGTTCCGGATCCCGTACGTCTGGTCCAGGATGAGCATCCGGAACGACGGTTCCACCGTGACGTACACCAGCAGCCGCCGCTGGCCCGGCCCGCGCGGGGCGCGCAGCGCGATCAGCGTGGAGATCGGCGAACCGGTGGAGGAGCCCACCGCGCTCGAACACTTCCTGACCGCCCGCTGGGGCATGCACAGCTCTTTCCGCGGGCGGCCGCTCTATCTCCCGAACACCCACCCGCGCTGGCCGCTGCACCGCGCCCGGCTGCTCGACTGCGACGAGACGCTGCTCACCGCGGCCGGCCTGGAGCAGCCGCCCGGTCCGCCCGTGAGCGTGCTCTACTCGCCGGGCGTGCCGGTCCGTTTCGGCGCCCCGCCGCGGCAGCCGCGGGTCGTGTCGATCCCGCACCCCGGGGACGGGGGCGGGTAGCTCGCGCGGTCTCAGCGCGGGGCGATTCCCGCCTCCGCCGCCGCCTTGATCCGGGCGCCGAAGTTGGGGGCGTCCTTGCGGGCCGCCGAGAGCGCCAGGCCGGCAAGGAGCTTGCCCACGCCGTGGCCTTCGAGGACGTTGTAGATCCGGACCTGGGTCCGGCCGTCGGTGAGCGGCTCCAGGTCGTAGCCCCCCTCACTCGCCGTGATGAGGTTCTTCGACACCTCGGCCCAGCGGATCTTCACGGGCGCTTCGAGGGCGGTGATGCGGAACTCCCTCGCGGTCTTCATCCCGGCGTCCTTGACGGTGCTCCGGAAGACGGTGCCCACGGCGGTCGGGGCGTCCGGGACCCGCTCGATCCTCTGCACCCGGGGGCTGAACTCCGGATCGTTGCGTCCGTCGGCGAGAAAGGCGAACACGTCCTCCACCGGCCGGTCGACCTCGAACGTCGCTTCGAACTGTCCTGTCATGGGCACCCCTGATCGGTCGAGCGGCGCCCACGCGCGCGCCTGCGCCTGCGGCGACGAGTCGTCCACCCTCGTAGCAGCACCGCGACGGTCGTAGCGGCATCACGACCCTACGTGACCGACGGCAGGCCCGCCCGGCGAGCGGCGTGCGCCCCCAGACGGTACGTCTCCACCGCCGTGCCGCCGAAGACCGCCGCCCGCTCGCCGGGGCTCAGCGCCTCCATGAGCTCCCTCGCGGTCGCGAGCGTCCGTCCGTACGACGCCGCCAGGGTGCACACCGGCCAGTCGGAACCGAACATGAGGCGGCTCGGGCCGAACGCGTCGAGCAGGGTGTCGGCGTACGGCCGCAGGTCCCGCACGGTCCAGCCGCGCCAGTCGGCCTCGGTGTGCAGGCCGGAGAGCTTGCCCACGGTGTTGGGCAGGGCGGCGAAGGCCCGCAGACGGGCGGCCCAGGGTTCGACGTCTCCGCTCGCGACGGGCGGTTTCGCCCCGTGATCGAGGACGAAGGTCAGTTCCGGCAGTTCTCTCGCTGCCCGCGTCGCGGCCGGCAGCTGGTGCGGGAGGATCACCAGGTCGTACGCGAGCCCGGCGTCGGCCACCGCGGTGAGGCCGTGGCGCACGTCGGGACGGAGCAGCCAGGCGGGGTCCGGTTCCGACTGGACCTGGTGACGGACGCCCACCAGGTGCCCTCCGCCCCGCAGCGCGCGAAGCTCGGCCAGGGTGTCGGCGACGTCGGGCGCCGTCAGGTCCGTCCAGCCGACGACCCCGGCGATCAGGTCGCTGTCGTGGGCGGTGGCCAGCATCTCGGGCGTCTCGTCGGCGACGGTGACCGTCTGGACGAGGACGGTGGCCGCCACCCCCGCCCGGACGGTCTCGGCCCTCAGATCACGCTCCGTGAAGGTGCGGCGCAGGGGCGCGAGGCCGGGTCCGGTGATCCACTCCTGGTCGCGTACGGACAGGTCCCAGAGGTGATGGTGCGCGTCGACGACGAGGGGACCGCGGGGAGTGCTCACAGCTGCCACACCACGGGCAGCCCCGCGTCCGCGCCGTCGCCCGAGTAGTCGTGGACGACCTCGAGGAGTTCGGCCATCCGGGCCTGCCACTCGACGTTGACCGGCAGTGTCTCGAGTTCGGCCAGGAGACGGGCGTAGTCCTCGCAGTCGAGCAGATGGAAGAGGTCGGTGCCGCTGCGCCAGATCGTCCATGCCGTGCAGCCGGCGGCCCGGATCGCTCGGGTCAGCTCGGCGGGGACTTCGCGGTGCGCCTCCTCGTACGCGGCGACGCGGTCCGCGCGGACCCGGGTGTGCAGAGCAATTCTCATGGGTTCGCTCCAGAGGTGTCGGTGACGACCAGGACGACGTCGAGGACGCGCGGGCCGTGGACGCCTTCGACGCGTTGCAGTTCGATGTCGGAGGTGGCCGAGGGGCCCGAGATGAAGGTGAGGGGCCGGCGGGGCTCCAGGCCGGCGAGTGCCTCCGGTACGTCCCGGACGATCTGTTCCGCGCGCACCACGCAGAGGTGGTGGTCCGGGATCAGGGACAGAGCCCGGCGGCCTTGACCCGGTCCCGTGTCGAGCACGATCGTCCCCGTCTCCGCGATGGCGACGGCCGCCGTGGTCAACGTGCTGTCGACGTCTTCGAGTCGGCGCACGGTCAGGGGTGGGGCGTCGCCGACGAGGTCCGCGTCGGTGCGCGTCAGGAACTCGGCAGGGAAGCCGGCGGGTACGACGACCCGCCGCGCGCCTCGGCGTTCGAGGAGGGCCGCCACGGTCCGTGCCACGTCCACCGGAGAGCAGCGCACCACGGTGGCGCGGTAGTCGGCGACGCGTGCGGCGAAGAGCGCGAGGGGTGTGACGGGGGTGGCGGCGTCGCCCGTCGCGGCCGTTCGGCGGTAGGCGCGCGGAACGGGCACGTCCTCGGGCACCTCGTCGGTCGGTACGTCGCTCAACGCGGCCCGGATGCGGGCGAGTACGGCGGTGCGACTGTCGCTCGCAGGGGTGCTCTCCCTGTCGCCGCCGTTCTCCGTGCCGCTGCTCCTCATCGTTCCTCCCGGTTCTCGCGCCACCACGCGCGGAACGACTGCCGTGGCGGCGAGGGTGTGTCCCGTGCGGCGGACCAGCCGCCGAGCGGGCCGGGCAGGCGCCGGATCCGTCCGCCGCGACCGCTCGTCAACCGGCCGCCGGCCGCGGCCGCACGCTGGATGACGCCGAGCAGCGTGGGCGAGTCGAGGACCGTCGACGCCGCCCGCATGGCGAGTGCCTCAGACGTCGGCAGCGCCCGGTCCTCACGCGTCGCCTCGACGGCCTTCGACCGCAGGTGGACCAGGATCTCCGGAATGTCGATCTTCACCGGGCATGCCTCGTAGCAGGCACCGCACAGGGTGGAGGCGAAGGGCAGGGACGCCGCCCGCCGGATCCCTGTCAGCTGGGGCGTGAGCACCGCGCCGATCGGGCCCGGATAGACCGAGCCGTAGGCGTGGCCGCCGGTCCGCTCGTACACGGGGCAGACATTGAGGCAGGCGGAGCAGCGGATGCAGGCGAGGGCCTGGCGGCCGACGGTGTCCGCGAGGACGTCGGTGCGGCCGTTGTCCAGGAGGATCAGATGGAAGTCCTGGGGGCCGTCGCCCGGCGTCACTCCCGTCCAGAGCGAGGTGTACGGGTTCATGCGCTCGCCGGTCGAGCTGCGGGGCAGCAGCTGGAGGAAGACCTCCAGGTCGGTGAAGGTCGGGACGACCTTCTCGATGCCCATGACCGTGATCAGGGTCTCCGGCAGCGTCAGGCACATCCGTCCGTTTCCCTCGGACTCGACGACCGCGACCGTGCCGGTGTCGGCGGCGGCGAAGTTCGCCCCCGAGATCGCCACCCGGGCGGTGAGGAACTTCTCCCGCAGGTGGAGCCTCGCCGCCTCGGCCAGCGCCCTCGGGTCGTCGGTGAGGTCGGCGGGCGCCGCCCGGCCCCACTCCCCCATCCTCTCCGCGAAGATCTCGCGGATCTCGGCGCGGTTGCGGTGGATCGCCGGGACGAGGATGTGGGAGGGCCGGTCCTCGCCGAGCTGCACGATGAGTTCCGCGAGGTCGGTCTCGTACGCCGTGATGCCGGCGGCCGCGAGTGCCTCGTTGAGCCCGATCTCCTGGGTGGCCATCGACTTGACCTTGACGACCTCGTGCGGGCCGGCGTCCCGGCCGCCGCCTGCGGCACGGACGAGGCGTTCGACGATGCGGTTCGCCTCGGCGGCGTCGGAGGCCCAGTGGACCGTTCCGCCCGCGGCGGTGACGCTGGACTCCACCTGTTCGAGGTAGTGGGCGAGATGCCGTGCGGTACGGCGTTTGACGGCGGCGCCGGCCTCCCGGAGCTCCTCCCAGTGGGGCACCTCACCGGTCGCTTCGAGGCGCTTCGTGCGGATGGCGGTCGTGGCGTGCCGGAGGTTGTGGCGCAGCCGGGTGTCGGCCAGGGCGGTGCGGGCGGCCTCGGGGAAGGGCGGGGTGCCGAGCCAGACCCGGCCGTCGTGGGCGGTGTCGTCCGTCATGCCGGTGGCCTCGTTCCTTCCGTCGCCGCGAGGATCTCCGCGAGATGCAGGGTGCGAACGCCGCTGCTCAACCGGTCGAGGCCGCCGCCGATGTGCAGGAGGCAGGAGTTGTCGGCGGCGCACAGGACCTCGGCCCCGGTGCCCATGACCGTGGTCGTCTTGTCGGCGAGGATGGCGGTGGAGGTGTCGGCGTTCTTGACGGCGAAGGTCCCGCCGAAGCCGCAGCACGCGTCGGCCCCGGGCAGGTCGACGAGGTCGATTCCCCTGACGGCGCGCAGCAGCCGCAGGGGCCGGTCCCCCAGACGCACTGCGCGCAAGGAGTGACAGGTGGGGTGGTAGGTCACGCGGTGCGGGAACGCGGCGCCCACGTCGGTGACACCGAGGACGTCGACGAGGAACTCGGTGAGCTCGTGGACGGCGGGGACGACCTCGGCCACCGCGTCCCCCAAAGCGGCGTCGCCGAGCTGTTCGGCGAGGACCGGGTGGTTGTCGCGGATCATGGCCGCGCAGGAGGCGGAGGGCGTCACGATCGCGTCGTATCCGGCGAAGACGCGGGCGAAGCGGGCCACCATGGGGAGGGCTTCCGGGCGGTAGCCGGTGTTGAAGTGCATCTGTGCGCAGCAGGTCTGCCCGCGGGGGAACTCGACGGTGTGGCCGAGCCGTTCGAGCACGGTCACGACCGCCCGGCCCGTGCCGGGGAAGAGGGAGTCGTTGAGGCAGGTGATGAACAGTCCGATCCTCATCCGCGCCTCACCCGCCGTCCGGGGCGGGATCGGCCTCGGGGACGGGGAGCTCGCGGCGCAGCTCCGCCCAGAGGGCCTCGGGTATCTCACGGGCCAGCATGTCCGCGGCGTCCGTGGCCTCCGCCGCGCTGCGCAGGCCGAGGAGGACGCCCGCCACGGCGGGATGGCCGAGCGGGAAGCGGGCTGCCGCGGCTCTCAGGGGCACTCCGTGGCGCTCGCAGATCTCCCGCAGCCGGAGGGCCCTGGCCAGGGTCTGCGGCGGGGCCGCCGCGTAGTCGTACGTGGCGCCCGGACGCGGATCCGCGAGGAGGCCCGAGTTGAACACCCCTCCCGCGACGACCGACACGCCACGGCGCTGCGCGGCCGGCAGCAGGTCGGCGAGGCCGCTCCGGTCGAGCAGGGTGTAGCGGCCGGCGAGCAGGACGACGTCGATGTCGGTCTCGGTGACGAAGCGGGTGGGGATCGCGGTCTGGTTCATGCCCACGCCGATGGCCCGGACGACTCCCTCGGCCCTCAGTCGTTCCAGGGCGGGGTACGCCTCGCGCAGTGCCTGGTCGGCGTGGTCGTCGGGGTCGTGCAGGTAGACGATATCGACGCGGTCGAGCCCCAGCCGCTCCAGGCTCGCCTCCAGGCCGCGCCGGACGCCGTCCGCCCCGAAGTCCCAGACCCTGCGGTGCGCGGCGGGTACCGCGAAGCCCTGGGCGAGGTCGTCGCCGGTCGCGCCGGGGTCGGGGACGAGGAGGCGGCCGACCTTCGTCGAGACGGTGTACGTGTCACGGGGCCGGTCCCGGAGGAAGGCGCCGAGCCGGCGCTCGGACAGGCCGAGGCCGTAGTGGGGCGCGGTGTCGAAGGAGCGGATGCCGCGGTCCCAGGCGGTCGCGAGGGTTCGGTGGGCGTCCTCGTCGGTGACGGTGCGGTAGAGGTTGCCGATGCCGGCCGCACCGAAGGCGAGGCGGGTCGTCCAGGCGGTGGTCCGGCCGAGGGGGACGCGGGTGAGGCCTCCGGGGTCGGCGATGTCTTCGTCCGTGGCCGGTGCGCTCGTGACCGGTGCGTCCCTGACCTGTGCACCCGAGGCCGGTGCGCCCGTGACCGGTGCGCCCGTGGCCTGTTCGTCCGCGGCCCGATCGTCCGCGGCCCTCCTGTCCTCGCTCATGTGCCCGCCGGGCGGAGCCGGAGTCCCGCCATGCCGCCGTCGACGGCGAGGGCGGTGCCCGTCACCGAGGCCGCCGCCGGGGACGCGAGGTAGACGACGGCCGCCGCGACCTCGTCGGCGCCGACGAGCCGCCCGGTGGGCTGGCGTGCGCTGAGTGCCGCGCGTTCGGCGTCCGGGTCCGGCGCCGCGTCGAGCAGCCGCGCGACCCACGGAGTGTCCACGGTCCCGGGGTTGACGCAGTTGACCCGGATGCCCTCCCGGACGTGGTCGGCGGCCATCGCGAGGGTCAGGGAGAGGACCGCCCCCTTGCTCGCCGAGTACAGGGCGCGCTGCGGCAGGCCCGCGGTGGCGGCGATGGAGCAGATGTTGACGACGGCGGCGTGTTCCGAGCGGCGCAGGTGGGGCAGGGCGGCGCGGGTGGTGCGGACGACGCCGAGGAGGTTGACGTCGAGCAGGTCGTGCCACTGGTCGTCCGGGTTGTCCTCGACGGTACCGGCGGCGCCGATGCCGGCGTTGTTGACGAGGATGTCGATTCCGCCGAGCGCGGCGGCGGCCGCCGCGACGGCCTCGCGTACCGAGGTGTCGTCGGCGACGTCCGCGCGGAGGGCGGTGAGCGGGTCGGGTGTGGCCGCCGGGTCGAGATCGAGGACGGCGACGGCGGCGCCCTGCGCGTCGAGGAGGCGGGCGACGGCGAGCCCGATGCCGGAGGCGCCGCCGGTGACGACGGCCCGGAGGCCGGCGAGCGGATGCGAGGTCATGCGGTCACCTCCACGGTGGCTTCGCCGGCGAGCGCTCCCGCCAGGTCGGCGGCCCAGAACGTGCCGTGGGGGTAGACGAAGGTGGCGAGGGATGCCTCGTGCATGTCGGCCGAGAAGCCGGGGGCGAGGGGCGCCGTGTAGGCGCCCTCGCGTATGACGGCCGGGTGGGCGAAGTGTTCGTGGAGGTGGTCGACGAACTCGATGACCCGGTCCTCGGTGGTGCCGCTGAGCGCCACGAAGTCGAACATCGCGAGGTGTTGGACCAGTTCGCACAGTCCGACCCCGCCGGCGTGCGGGCAGACGGGTACGCCGAACTTGGCGGCGAGGAGCAGTATGGCAAGGTTCTCGTTCACGCCGCCGACCCGTGCCGCGTCGAGCTGGACGATGTCGACGGCGCTCGCCTGGAGGAGCTGCTTGAAGACGATGCGGTTCTGCACGTGCTCGCCGGTCGCCACCTTGACGGGGGCGACGGCGGCCCGCACGCGCGCGTGCCCGAGGATGTCGTCCGGGCTGGTCGGCTCCTCGATCCAGTAGGGGTCGAACTCGGCGAGGGCCCGGGTCCACTCGATGGCCTCGGTGACGTTCCACCGCTGGTTGGCGTCGACGGCCAGGCGGACGTCCGCGCCGACGGCCGCGCGGGCGGCGCGGCAGCGGCGGACGTCGTCCGCGAGGTCGGCACCGACCTTCAGCTTGATCTGGGTGAAGCCCGCCGCCACGGCCTCCTCGGCGAGCCGGGTCAGCTTCTCGTCGGAGTAGCCGAGCCAGCCGGGCGATGTGGTGTACGCGGGGTAGCCCTGGGTCCGCAGGACGCTCTCCCGCTCGGCGCGCCCGTCCTTGCCGCGCCGGAGGAGGTCCAGGGCCTCCTCGGGGGTGAGGGCGTCGGTGATGTAGCGGAAGTCGACCTGCTGGACGAGCCACTCGGGGTCGGCGTCGGCGAGCAGCTTCCACAGCGGCTTCCGCTGCCGCTTGGCGGCCAGGTCCCATACGGCGTTGACCACGGCTCCGACGGCCATGTGCATGACGCCCTTCTCGGGTCCGAGCCAGCGGAGCTGGCTGTCGCCGATCAGCGCCCGGCTGACCAGCCCGGGGTCGGCGCAGAGGTCCTCGACGGACCGCCCGATGACATGGGGGCGCAGTGCTTCGATCGCCGCGACCTGGACATCGTTGCCACGCCCGATGGTGAAGGTGAAGCCGTGTCCCGTGAGGCCTTCGGGCTCGTCCGTTCGCAGGACGAGGTAGGCCGCGGAGTAGTCGGGGTCCGGGTTCATCGCGTCGGACCCGTCGAGTTGGCGGGAGGTCGGGAAACGGATGTCGTAGGTGTCCATCGCGATGACCCGCGTGATGTCAGTGGACAACGGGGTTCCTTTCACACCTGGGCTGCCTGCTCGGTGTTCGGCTTCATCTGCCCGACCGACGCGGAGCAGCCCCAACCATCAGCACAGATCGGGTGATTGGCCTGTTGAGCGAGAACGATACGGCGCTCGCGAGAGGTGGGGCAAGTAGACATCGGATGTTTCTCGGACCTTGGGAACGGCATCACGAAGGGCTTCACGAACGGCGCCACGAAGGCCTTCACGAACGGCATGCCGACGAGGGCGGGCGCCCCTCGGGGAGCGC
>NZ_JBHTSA010000030.1:0-83220 GCF_042795405.1 Streptomyces sp. NPDC056480
TCCCCCGGCCGCCGACCGGCCGACCGCATGCTTGCATACATAGTCCGGCGACTCTTCGCGGTCGTCGTGATGCTGCTCGTCGTCACGCTCGTGACGCTCAGCATCTTCTTCCTCATACCCAAGCTGACCGGCAGCGACCCTGCCGCGATGTTCGTCGGCAAGCAGGCGGATCCCGCATCCATCGAGGCCGTCCGGCAGAAGCTGGGCCTGGACGAGCCGATCCTGGTGCAGTTCTGGCACTTCGTCTCCGGCATCTTCGTCGGTCGCGACTACACCGGTGGCGGCGACACCATCCACTGCGCGGCGCCCTGCTTCGGCTACTCGTTCCGCACCGAGCAGGACGTCTGGTCGATGCTGGTCGACGCCTTCCCCGTCACCCTCTCCATGGTCATCGGCGCCGCCGTGCTGTGGCTGATCCTGGGTGTCTCCACGGGCGTCGTCTCCGCGCTCAAGCGGGGCACGATCATCGACCGCGCGGCCATGATCACCGCGCTCGCCGGCGTCTCGCTGCCCATCTTCTTCACCGCCATGCTGGCGATGCTGGTCTTCCGTACCCAACTGGGCTGGCTCAACGCCTCGTACGTACCGATCACCGAGTCCGTCGGCGGCTGGTTCGGCGGCCTGCTGCTGCCCTGGGTGACCCTCGCCTTCCTGTACGCGGCCATGTACGCGCGGCTCACCCGCGCGACCATGCTGGAGGTCCTCGGCGAGGACTACATCCGCACCGCGCGGGCCAAGGGCCTCCCGGAGTCCGTCGTGCTCGGCAAGCACGCCATGCGCTCCACCATGACCCCCATCCTGACCATCTTCGGCATGGACCTCGGCGCCCTCGTCGGCGGCGCGATCCTGACCGAGACCGCGTTCAGCCTCCACGGCCTCGGCGGACTCGCCATCAAGGGCGTCAGCGAGCGCGACCTGCCGCTGATCCTGGCCGTCACGCTGATCACCGCGGCGTGCGTCGTCATCGCCAACCTCGTCGTGGACCTGCTGTACGCCGTGATCGACCCCCGAGTGAGGCTCGCATGACGGACAAGCTGACGAAGACCGGCGCGGCGGTGGGAGAACCCGTCGCCACCGGGTCCGCCCCCTCCGACGCCTTCCTCGACGTGCGCGACCTGAAGATCCACTTCCCGACCGACGACGGTCTGGTCAAGTCGGTCGACGGTCTCAGCTTCCAGCTGGAGAAGGGCAAGACCCTCGGCATCGTGGGCGAGTCCGGCTCCGGCAAGTCGGTCACCTCGCTCGGCATCATGGGCCTGCACACCGTCGGCCAGTACGGCCGGCAGAAGGCGAAGATCTCGGGCGAGATCTGGCTCAACGGCCGCGAGCTGCTCTCCGCCGATCCGGACGAGGTCCGCAGGATGCGCGGCCGCGACATGGCGATGATCTTCCAGGACCCGCTCTCCGCGATGCACCCGTACTACACGGTCGGCAACCAGATCGTGGAGGCGTACCGCGTCCACCACGACGTCGACAAGAAGACGGCGCGCAAGCGGGCCGTCGAACTCCTCGACCGGGTCGGCATCCCCGAGCCGGCCAAGCGGTTCGACAACTACCCGCACGAGTTCTCCGGCGGCATGCGCCAGCGCGCGATGATCGCCATGGCGCTCGTCAACAACCCCGCGCTGCTCATCGCCGACGAGCCGACCACCGCGCTCGACGTCACCGTGCAGGCTCAGATCCTGGACCTGATGCGGGACCTCCAGAAGGAGTTCGGCTCCGCGGTCGTCATCATCACCCACGACCTCGGCGTCGTCGCCGAGCTCGCCGACGACATCCTCGTGATGTACGGCGGGCGCTGCGTCGAGCGCGGACCGGCCGAGTCCGTCTTCTACGAGCCGCAGCACCCCTACACCTGGGGCCTGCTCGGCTCGATGCCGAGGATCGACCGCGAGCAGACCGAGCGGCTCATCCCGGTGAAGGGCAACCCGCCCAGCCTCATCAACATCCCGAGCGGCTGCGCCTTCAACCCCCGCTGCCCGTACGCGGACGTCCCCAAGGGCGGCATCACGCGCACCGTGCGACCGGAGCTCGCGCCGGCCGGGGACCGCCACTTCTCGGCCTGCCACATGCCGCAGGAGGAGCGGACCCGTATCTGGACCGAAGAGATTGCGCCGAAACTGTGAGCGAGACCATGGAACCCCTCCTCAAGGTCACCGGCCTGAAGAAGCACTTCCCCATCAAGAAGGGGCTTCTCCAGCGCCAGACCGGCGCGGTCAAGGCGGTCGACGGGATCGACTTCGAGGTCCTGCCCGGTGAGACCCTCGGCGTCGTCGGCGAGTCCGGCTGCGGCAAGTCGACGATGGGCCGTCTGATCACCCGGCTCCTCGAACCGACCGGCGGTACGGTCGAGTTCCAGGGCAAGGACATCTCGCACCTCGGCGTCTCGGGCATGCGCCCGTTCCGCCGGGACATCCAGATGATCTTCCAGGACCCGTACGGCTCGCTGAACCCGCGCCACACGGTCGGCACGATCGTCTCGGCCCCCTTCAAGCTCCAGGGCGTGGAGCCCGAGGGCGGCGTGAAGAAGGAGGTCCAGCGCCTGCTCGGCCTGGTCGGCCTCAACCCGGAGCACTACAACCGCTACCCGCACGAGTTCTCCGGCGGCCAGCGCCAGCGCATCGGCATCGCCCGCGCGCTCGCCCTGAAGCCGAAGCTCGTGGTGGCGGACGAGCCGGTCTCGGCCCTGGACGTCTCCATCCAGGCCCAGGTGGTCAACCTCCTGGACGACCTCCAGCAGGAGCTCGGCCTCACGTACGTGATCATCGCGCACGACCTGTCGGTCATCCGGCACGTCTCGGACCGCATCGCGGTGATGTACCTGGGCAAGATCGTGGAACTCGCGGACCGCAAGTCCCTCTACGAGAACCCGATGCACCCGTACACCCGCGCCCTCATGTCGGCGGTCCCGATCCCGGACCCCCGCCGCCGTGGTGCGAAGAGCGACCGCATCCTCCTGACGGGCGACGTCCCGTCCCCGATCGCCCCGCCGCCGGGTTGCCGCTTCAACACCCGTTGCTGGAAGGCCACGGACGTCTGCCGCACGGCGGAACCCCCGCTGGTCGAACTCCGCCCGGGCCAGCGCGTGGCCTGCCACCACCCGGAGAACGCGGAGTCCCTGACGATCCCGGGAGCGAGGGAGTCGGTGGAGATCAAGCAGCCGCCACCGGCGAAGCCGTCCACCGAGGACGACGCACCGAAGGCATGACACAGGGGAGGCCCCCGGTCCCGAAAGACGACCGGGGGCCTCCGCACACCCGGAACAACCCCACGCACCCCGGCTCCCACCTCCACCCCCGTGCCCGCGCAGGCCAGGGGCCCCGGGCCTGGCGGCCCTGGGCCTTGGGCCTTGGCCCGCCGGACCGGCTCCCGCCCCGCGGGCGGGCACGCCCGGCGGGCCGGTGGTGCCGGGGGTGCGGGGGCGGAGCCCCCGGTCCCGTCAGGGTTTCGGGGAGGGGCGGGGTGGGGGAATCTCCCCCGCCCCGGGCCTCGGCCTCGGCCCCCTGGGCCGGCCCGGCCCGGCCCCGCCGGATGCGCACATCCGCCGGTCCGGCGTGCCGGGGGTTCGGGGCGGAGCCCCCGTCCCGTCAGGGTCCCTGGCCCCCGGCCTCGGCCCCGGCCCCCGACGCCGTCGGCCTCGGGTCCGCCCTGGACCCTCGCCCCGTCGGGGTTCGGGGGCGTTGCCCCCGGTCCCGTCAGGGTTTCGGGAAGGGGCGGGGTGGGGGAGTCTCCCCGCCCCACCCGGGGCCGGTCGCGCACCCCGCACCCCACGCGGAATCCAGGGGGCCCGGGGGCGAAGCCCCCGGACGGGGAGCCCCCGCGGCCCCCGCGGGAACTACCGGCACAATTGGTCGGTGCTCCACGACCTGTTCACCCCCTCCGTCCAACACGCCCTCGACCTCGTCGGCATCTTCGTCTTCGCCATCTCCGGCGCCCTCCTCGCCGTCCGCAAGAACTTCGACGTCTTCGGCATCGCCGTCCTCGCCGAGGTCACCGCCCTCGGCGGCGGTCTCTTCCGCGACCTGATCATCGGCGCCGTACCGCCCGCCGCCTTCACCGATCTCGGCTACTTCCTGATGCCCCTGATCGCCGCGGGTCTCGTCTTCTTCCTCCACCCGGAGGTCGAGCGCACCCAGACCGCCGTCAACGTCTTCGACGCCGCGGGCCTCGGCCTCTTCTGCGTGACCGGTACGACGAAGGCGTACGACTACGGCCTCGGTCTCACCTCCTCCGCCGCGCTGGGTCTCGCGACGGCCGTCGGCGGCGGCGTCCTGCGTGACGTGCTCGCCAACGAGGTGCCGTCGCTGCTGCGCTGGGACCGGGACCTGTACGCCGTCCCCGCGATCGTCGGGGCCGCGATGGTCGTGCTCTGCATCCGTTTCGACATGCTCAACGGCTGGACCAGCGGCGCCGCCGTCCTCACCGCCTTCCTGCTCCGTCTGCTCGCGATGCGCTACCACTGGCGCGCGCCCCGCGCCTGGAACCGGCGGTCGTCCGCACGTGAGGAACCGGAAAAAGCTACCGCTCAGTAGCTTCCTGGGGTACCGTCGGAAACATGAGCACGAGCATCGAGACCCCCGTCGCGACGAGCGAGCGCGGACGCGAGGGCGAGCGCGACGACGAGCGCGCGTACGAGTTCGACCGCGACACCGCCGTCACCCTCCGGGAGCCCGGCGTCTACGACGCCGACCTCTCCGCGGGCTGGACGATCATCCACGCGGTCAACGGCGGCTACCTCCTCGCTCTGCTCGGTCGCGCCCTCGGCGACCACCTCCCGCACCCCGACCCGTTCACGATCTCGGCGCACTACCTCACACCGTCCGTGCCGGGCCCCGCGGTGATCAGGACGGAGACCGTCCGCACCGGCCGTACGCTCTCCACCGGCCAGGCCTCCCTCTTCCAGTACGCGGAGGACGGCACCGAGGTCGAGCGCATCCGGGTCCTCGCCTCGTACGGCGACCTCGACACGCTCCCCGACGACGTCCGCACCACCGCGACGCCCCCGGCGATGGCCGCCATCGAGAACTGCTTCTCCGCCGCCGACGGCCCGGCCCCGGCGATCCCCGGCTCCTCGGCGATCGCCGACCGGCTCGACCTCCGCCTCGACCCGGCCTGCGTCGGCTGGGCGATCGGCGCGCCGTCCGGCAAGGGCGAGATGCGCGCGTGGTTCGGCCTCGCGGACGGCCGCGAGCCGGACGCGCTGTCCCTGCTCCTGACGGTCGACGCGCTGCCGCCGACCTCCTTCGAGCTGGGCCTGAAGGGCTGGACCCCGACCGTCGAGCTCACCACCCACGTCCGCTGCCGCCCGGCCCCCGGCCCGCTGCGGGTCTCCATCACCACCCGCAACCTCGCCGGCGGCTTCCTGGAGGAGGACGCGGAGGTCTGGGACAGCGCCGACCGTCTGGTCGCGCAGTCCCGGCAGCTGGCCCGCGCGCCGCGCGCCTGACGCGGTTCCGGCTCAGACCCCGAGCCGGAACGCGCCGACAGGCGACGACAGGGCCCGTACGCCCCGGGGCCCGCACACCCCGGGAGCGCGTACGGCCCGGAGCGCGTACGGCCCGGTCCCGATCCCGGTCCCACCAGGGACCGATCGGCTCCGGGGCGGTCCCGGACGTGGCCCGTCGGCCATGTCCGGGACCCGAGGACGCCCCGCGCCCCAGCGGTCCCGAGCCCCGGTCCCGAGCCCGGGTCCCGAGCCGCCGCCCGCCCGGCGAAGGCCCGGCGAGGGCCCGGCGAGGGCACGGCCACGGACCCCGGCAGCCGCCGCGCCCGGCGGCGTAAACCGGCCACCCGCCAGGGCCGGGGGCACGGGCTCGTAGAATCGACCCACCATGGCTTACCTCGACCACGCCGCGACCACGCCCATGCTGCCCGAGGCGATCGAGGCGATGACCGCCCAGCTCGCCGTCACGGGCAACGCCTCCTCCCTGCACGCCGCCGGACGGCGGGCCCGGCGGACCGTCGAGGAAGGGCGCGAGACGCTCGCCGCCGCGCTCGGCGCGCGGCCGAGCGAGGTCGTCTTCACCTCCGGCGGCACCGAGGCCGACAACCTCGCCGTGAAGGGCCTCTACTGGGCCCGCCGCGACGCCGACCCCCGCCGCACCCGCGTCCTCGCCAGCCCGGTGGAGCACCACGCCGTGCTCGACGCCGTCGACTGGCTCGCCGCCCACGAGGGCGCGGAGGTCGAGTACCTGCCCGTCGACCGGTACGGCCGGGTGCACCCCGAGGCCCTGCGCGAGGCCATCGCCCGCGACCCCGACTCCGTCGCCCTCGCGACCGTCATGTGGGCGAACAACGAGATCGGTACCGTCATGCCGGTCCGTGAACTGGCCGACGTGGCAGCCGAGTTCGGCGTACCGCTGCATGCCGACGCCGTCCAGGCCGTCGGTCAGATCGAGGTCGACTTCGCCGCCTCGGGACTCGCCGCGATGACCGTCTCCGGCCACAAGATCGGCGGCCCCTACGGCATCGGCGCCCTGCTCCTGGGCCGCGAGCACACCCCCGTACCCGTCCTGCACGGCGGCGGCCAGGAGCGGCACGTCCGCTCCGGCACCCTCGACGTGCCGGCCGTCGCCGCCTTCGCGGTCGCCGCCCGGCTCGCCGCCGAGCGGCGCGAGGAGTTCGCCCGGGAGGTCGGCGCGCTGCGCGACGAGCTCGTGGCCGAGGTCCGGGCGCTCGTCCCCGACGTGATCCTCGGTGGCGACCCCGTCGAGCGGCTCCCCGCCAACGCCCACTTCACCTTCCCCGGCTGCGAGGGCGACTCCCTGCTCCTGCTGCTCGACGCGGCCGGGATCGCCTGCTCCACCGGCTCCGCCTGCACCGCCGGCATCGCCCAGCCGAGCCACGTCCTCCTCGCCACCGGCACCGATCCGGACCTGGCCCGGGGCACCCTGCGCTTCTCGCTCGGCCACACCTCCACGAAGGAGGACGTCGCGGCGGTCGCGGACGCGATCGGCCCCGCCGTGGAACGGGCCAGGACCGCGGGCCTCAGCTGACCCGCGCCGGAGGCCCGCACACGAGCCCGGACCGGGCCCGAGGCCCGCACACGAGCCCTGACCCGCCCGAGGCCCGCACACGACCCCTGACCCGCCCGCGCCCCGCGCGCGACCGCGTCGAAGGTGCTCAGGCGCGCGTCTTCGACGCCTCGCGCACCAGCTTCAGATAGCGGTCCCAGTCCCAGTGCGGACCGGGGTCGGTGTGGTCGGTGCCCTCGACCTCGACGTGCCCGATGATGTGCTCCCGGTCCACGGGTATCCCGTACCTGGCGCATATGTCGGCCGTCAGCCGCGCCGACCCCGCGTACATCGCCGCCGTGAAGTCCTGCGGGCGGTCGACGAAGCCCTCGTGCTCGATGCCGATGCTCCGCTCGTTCATGTCGCGGCTCCCCGCGTGGAACGCGACGTCGAGCTCCCTGATCATCTGCGCCACGTGCCCGTCCTTGCGGACCACGTAGTGCGCGGCGGCCCCGTGCCCGGGGTCCTTGAAGACCTTCAGGGCGGTCGCGTAACTGCCCTGGACGACATGGATCACGACCCGGTCGATCCGGTAGTCGTCCGGCCGGTCGGCCCGCCGCCAGTTCGCCCGGGACGCCGAGGTCCACTCGGCGGCCCGGTGGTCGAGCTCACCCTCGACCCGCTTCCTCTCCATCCCCGGCAGCCGCCACCAGGCGCGCGCCAGCTCCTCCCGGGCCAGCGCCGCCGTCCCCAGGACGGCGACCCCGCCGCCGAGCAGCACCGCGCGCCGCCCCACCCGTCTGCCGGAGGCGCCGGCCTTTCCCGAACCGCCGCCCCTGCCCGCACCACTCGCCTTGCTCCCCATGCCACCGAGAACGCTCACTACCGCGACTGTGGTTCCCGGCGCCCCGTACCCTGGTAGGGCTATGACTCAGACTCCGCCCCCGCGCCCCCAGACCGGTCCTCTCCGGGTCCTCGCCGCCATGTCCGGCGGAGTGGACTCCGCCGTCGCCGCCGCCCGCGCCGCCGAGGCCGGCCACGACGTCACCGGCGTGCACCTCGCCCTCTCCGCGAACCCGCAGTCCTTCCGTACCGGAGCGCGCGGGTGCTGCACGATCGAGGACTCCCGCGACGCCCGCCGGGCGGCCGACGTCATCGGCATCCCGTTCTACGTGTGGGACCTCGCCGAGCGCTTCCGCGAGGACGTCGTGGACGACTTCGTCGCGGAGTACGAGGCCGGCCGCACGCCCAACCCGTGCCTGCGCTGCAACGAGAAGATCAAGTTCGCCGCGCTGCTCGACAAGGCGCTCGCCCTCGGCTTCGACGCGGTCTGCACCGGCCACTACGCGACGGTCGTCCTGAACGAGGACGGAACCCGCGAGCTGCACCGCGCCTCCGACATGGCGAAGGACCAGTCGTACGTGCTCGGCGTGCTCGACGAGAAGCAGCTCGCGCACGCGATGTTCCCGCTGGGCGACACGCTCACCACCAAGGACGAGATCCGGGCGGAGGCCGAGCGGCGCGGGCTCGCGGTCGCGAAGAAGCCCGACAGCCACGACATCTGCTTCATCGCCGACGGCGACACCCAGGGCTTCCTCGCCTCCCGCCTGGGCAAGGCGGAGGGCGACATCGTCGACGAGGCCGGTACGAAGGTCGGCAGCCACGAGGGCGCGTACGGCTTCACCATCGGCCAGCGCAAGGGCCTGCGGATCGGCCACCCGGCCGCCGACGGCAAGCCGCGCTACGTCCTGGACATCTCGCCGGTGAACAACACGGTGACGGTGGGCCCCGTCGAGGCCCTGGACGTCACGGCCCTGACCGCGATCAAGCCCCGCTGGTGCGGCACGGCTCCGGAGGGCGAGGGCCGCTACACGGCCCAGCTCCGCGCCCACGGCGGCGAGACCGAGGTGACGGCGTCCCTGACGGACGGCGAGCTCGCGGTCGCCTTCGACGAGCCGGTCCGCGGCGTGGCGCCGGGGCAGGCGATCGTGCTGTACGACGGCACGCGCGTGGTCGGCTCGGCCACGATCGCGATGACGACCCGCCGCACGACGGCGACGGCACCGGCGACGACGGCCGCACCGGCGGCGACGGCGTAGGCCCACGCCCGGCCCGGGGCCAACCCTTCGGTCCGGGGCCAACCCTTCGGTCCGGGGCCAACCCGTCGGTCCGGGGCCGTGGCCCGATCAGGGGCGGTCGCGTCGGACCGTCCTAGGCCGCCTCCACGGGCTCCCGCTCGTCGCCGAGGAACTCCTCCAGGACCGGGGCGAGGACGTGCGGGGCCACGTCGTACGTCTGCCCCGTCAACGTGCGGTGCCGGCCCCGGGGGAGAGCCTCCGTCAGGGCGCGGGCCGCCTGCCGGACGCCCACCGGGCTCACGCCCCCGTCGACCACCAGCACGCGCGCGTGGACCCGGGCGAGCATCCGCTCCGGCACCGTCCCGTCGCCGAGGACGGCGACGTCGTACGCCAGCGTGTGCGCCAGCTCCGCCATCCCGGGCCGCAGCCCCGCGGGCACCGTCGACTCCGCCAGGAACAGTTCGAGCGCCTCCGCCTCCCGCCCCCCGTCGAGCAGCACGGCCACCTGCCGCCGCCGCTCGGCGGCCGCCGCCGAGTACGGCGGCTCGAACACCGACACCGACTCGGCCGGCAGCCCCGCGGCCGCCGCGGCGAGGACCAGCGCGCCCCCCGTGCCCATCCCGTGCAGCGCCGCACCCGGTCCCGCCTCCCCGACCACCGCGGCCAGGTCCTCGATCTCCCGCTCCACCGCGTACGGCCCGGTGTCGCCGCTCCCGCCGCGGCCCCTCCGGTCGTAGGCCACGACCGAGAAGCGCCGGGCCAGTAACCCGCCCAGCGCCCGCTCGCCCGCGGCCGTCCCCAGCGCGCCGCTCACCAGGACCAGCGGCGGCCCCTCCCCGTACCGCTCGTACGCGATCGGCGTCCCGTCCCGCGACGTGACCCGTCCCCGGACCCTGCTCAGCGTGGTGCTCACCTCGTCCATGGCAGGTGAGACCCGACCCGTCACCGGAACTCATCGCCGCACGCCGGGATTTCTCGGAGAAAGTCGGAAGCCGCTGGTCAGGGCCTACGGTGGGGCCATGAACATCTGTGTCTTCCTCTCCGCGGCCGACCTCGACGAGCGCTACACGGCCCCCGCCCGCGACTTCGCGCGGCTCCTCGGCAAGGCCGGCCACACCCTGGTCTGGGGCGGCTCCGACACCGGTCTGATGAAGGTCGTCGCCGACGGCGTCCAGGAGGCCGGCGGCCGGCTCGTGGGCGTCTCCGTCGACTTCCTCGCCCACAAGGCCCGCCCGAACGCCGACGAGATGGTCGTCGCCGGGGACCTGGCCGAGCGCAAGGCGCTCCTCCTCGCCAAGTCCGACGCCGTCGTCGTCATGGTCGGCGGCACCGGCACCCTCGACGAGGCCACCGAGATCCTGGAGCTGAAGAAGCACGGCAAGCACACCAAGCCGGTCGTCCTGCTCAACACGGCGGGCTTCTACGACGGACTGAAGGCCCAGTTCCGCCGGATGGAGGAGGAGGGCTTCCTGCCGATCCCCCTCGCCGACCTCGTCCTCTTCGCCGACGACGCCCAGACGGCCCTCACCCACCTGGAGGAGAACATCGCCGCCCGCTGATGCGAGCATGGTGACCATGGCTACACATGTGATCACCGGAGCCGGTTCCGGCATCGGCGCGGCCGTCGCGCGCCGCCTCCACGCGCGCGGGGACGACCTCGTGCTCCACGCGCGCGACGCGGGGCGGGCCAAGGAGCTCGCCGCGCAGTTCCCCGGCGCCCGGACGCTCGTCGGGGACCTCGCCGACCCGGACCGGCTCTCCTGGGCGTTCTCGCACCAGACGATGCCGGAGCGGGTGGACAGCCTGCTGCACATCGCCGGCGTCGTCGACCTCGGCCCGATCGGGGACCTCACCCCCAAGACCTGGCACCACCAGCTCAACGTCAACCTCGTCGCCCCCGCCGAGCTGACCCGGCACCTCCTGCCCCAGCTGCGCGTCTCCCAGGGCCACGTCGTCTTCGTCAACTCGGGAGCCGGGCTCGCCGCGCACGCCGAGTGGGGTGCGTACGCCGCCTCCAAGCACGGACTCAAGGCCCTCGCCGACTCCCTGCGCCACGAGGAGCACGGCAACGGCGTGCGGGTGACCTCGGTCTACCCGGGCCGTACCGCGAGCCCCATGCAGGCCAAGGTCCACTCCCAGGAGGGCAAGGAGTACGACCCGTCGAGGTGGATCGACCCCGAGTCGGTCGCGACGGCGATCCTCACCGCCGTCGACCTGCCGCGCGACGCGGAGATCAACGACCTCACCGTTCGTCCGGGACGCTAGACATGAGCGAGACGCAGGCCGAGGACGACCGTGTGCTCTGGGGGCCCGCCACCGGCGTCGGCTCCATGCCGGGCGGCGACGCCCGGGAGACCGCGAAGACCGTCACGGGGTCCTTCGAGGACTTCCCGTTCCTCGCGGAGCTGCCCGCCCGCGGTCCCGGCGCCGACATGATCGGCCGGACCATCGGGATGCTCGTCGACCTCTACGCGCACGTGGAGCCGAGCGGCTGGCGGATCAGCGACCGGCCCGGCCGCGACACCAAGCGCGCCCGGTCCTGGATGGGCGAGGACCTGGACGCCCTGGAGGAGTTCACCCAGGGGTACGAGGGACCGCTCAAGGTGCAGGCCGTGGGCCCCTGGACGCTCGCCGCGGCCCTGGAGCTGCGCGGCGGCGAGGCCGCACTCGGGGACGCCGGCGCCTGCCGCGACCTTGTCGGCTCGCTCGCGGAGGGCCTCCACGAGCACCTCGCGGACCTGCGCAAGCGGATCCCGGGCGCCCGGGTCGTCCTCCAGCTCGACGAGCCCTCGCTCACCGCCGTCCTGCGCGGCCACGTCCGCACCGCCAGCGGCTACCGCACCTACCGTGCCGTCGACCGGCAGGTCGTGGAGAGCGCCCTGCGCGAGGTGATCGCCGTCCACGACGGTCCGGTGGTCGTCCACTCCTGCGCCCCGGACGTTCCGTTCGCGCTCCTCCGGCGGGCCGGCGCCTCGGGCGTCTCGTTCGACTTCTCGCTGCTCACGGAGCGTGACGAGGACACGATCGGCGAGGCCGTGGAGGCCGGTACCAGGCTCTTCGCCGGTGTGGTGGCGTCCACCGACGGCCCATTGTCCGACCCGGGCGGTAGCGTCATGGGTGTCAGGACGCTGTGGCGCAGGCTGGGGCTGAATCCGGGGACTCTCGCGGAGTCCGTGGTCATCACTCCCACGTGCGGGCTCGCGGGCGCTTCGCCCGCCTACGCCCGTGCGGCGCTCGCCCACTGCGCCCGGGCGGCGAGATCGCTCGCGGACAACCCAGAGTGACCGGGTTTCGAGGCACGGGAGGACGGACGAAGGTGGCAGTCGAACAGGGGGCCCTGCCCGCCGAGGCACGGGAGAAGCACGCCGAACTGGCCGAGCAGGTCGAGGAGCACCGCTTCCGGTACTACGTGAAGGACCAGCCGGTCATCAGCGACGGCGACTTCGACCGGCTCCTGCGCGCCCTGGAGGCGCTGGAGGAGGAGTACCCGGAGCTGCGGACGCCGGACTCGCCGACGCAGAAGGTCGCGGGGCAGTACGAGACCGAGTTCACCTCCGTCGAGCACCGCGAGCGGATGCTCTCCCTGGACAACGCCTTCGACGACGAGGAGCTGGCCACCTGGGCCGAGCGGGTCGCGCGGGACGTCGGCACCCCCGACTTCCACTACCTGTGCGAGCTCAAGGTCGACGGCCTCGCGGTCAACCTCACGTACGAGCACGGGCGGCTGACCCGGGCCGCCACCCGCGGCGACGGCCGCACGGGCGAGGACATCACGCCCAACGTGCGGACGATCGCCGACATCCCGGAGCGGCTGCACGGGGACCGGATCCCGGACCTCGTGGAGATCCGCGGCGAGGTCTACTTCCCGATGGAGGCCTTCGAGGGGCTCAACGCCCGCCTGGTGGAGGCCGGCGACAAGCCCTTCGCCAACCCGAGGAACGCGGCGGCGGGCTCGCTCCGCCAGAAGGACCCCAAGGTCACCGCCTCCCGGCCGCTCCACATGGTCGTCCACGGCATCGGCGCCCGCCAGGGCTTCGACATCGACCGCCTCTCCCACGCGTACGAGCTGCTGCGCGAGTGGGGCCTGCCCACCGCCCGGCACAACAAGGTGGTCGGCTCGCTCGGCGAGGTGCGGGAGTTCATCGCGTACTTCGGGGAGAACCGTCACTCCGTGGAGCACGAGATCGACGGCGTCGTCGTCAAACTCGACGAGATCCCGCTCCAGGGCCGGCTCGGCTCCACGGCGCGCGCCCCGCGCTGGGCCATCGCCTGGAAGTACGCGCCGGAGGAGGTCAACACCAAGCTGATCGACATCAAGGTCGGCGTCGGCAGGACCGGGCGCGTCACCCCGTACGCGCAGGTGGAGCCGGTGACCGTGGCCGGCTCCGAGGTCGAGTTCGCCACCCTCCACAACCAGGAGGTCGTGAAGGCCAAGGGCGTGCTGATCGGCGACACCGTCGTGCTGCGCAAGGCCGGCGACGTCATCCCGGAGATCCTCGGGCCGGTCGCCGACCTGCGGGACGGCAGCGAGCGGGAGTTCGTGATGCCCGCCGGGTGCCCCGAGTGCGGGACGCCGCTGAAGGCGATGAAGGAGGGCGACATCGACCTCCGCTGCCCGAACGCCCGGACCTGCCCGGCGCAGCTGCGCGAGCGTCTGTTCTTCCTCGCCGGGCGCCAGTGCCTGGACATCGAGAACTTCGGCGCGGTGGCCGCGGCGGCGCTCACCCGCCCCCTGGAGCCCTCCGAGCCCCCGCTGGTGGACGAGGGCGACCTCTTCGACCTCACCATCGAGCAGCTGCTGCCGATCAAGGCGTACGTCCTCGACCCGGACAGCGGACTGCCCCGGCGGGACCCGAAGACCGGCGAGGAGAAGATCGTCACGGTCTTCGCCAACCAGAAGGGCGAGCCGAAGAAGAACGCCCTGGCGATGCTGGAGAACATCGCGGCCGCGAAGACGCGCCCGCTGGCCCGCTTCATCAACGGCCTCTCCATCCGGCACGTGGGGCCGGTCGCGGCCGAGGCGCTGGCCCGTGAGTTCCGCTCGCTGGAGCGGATCGAGCAGGCGAGCGAGGAGGAGCTGGCGGCCGTCGACGGGGTCGGCGGGATCATCGCGACCGCGGTGAAGCAGTGGTTCTCCGAGGAGTGGCACCGCGAGATCGTGCGCAAGTGGCGCGCGGCCGGGGTCGCTCTGGAGGACGAGGGCGCCGGCGAGGATGTCGGCCCGCGTCCGCTGGAGGGCCTCACGGTCGTGGTGACCGGGACCCTGGAGAAGTTCACCAGGGATGGCGCAAAAGAGTCCCTCCAGAGCCTCGGTGCGAAGGTGACCGGTTCCGTTTCGAAGAAGACCGCCTTCGTCGTCGTCGGTGAAAACCCTGGTTCGAAGTACGACAAGGCGATGCAGCTGAAGGTTCCGGTTCTGGACGAGGACGGCTTCGCGATCCTGCTCGAACAAGGGCCCGACGCCGCTCGGGAGGCCGCGGTCCCCGTCGCGGAGTAGTCACTCGCGGCCCGCCCGTACCCCTCCCTCACCCTCCCGACGACCGTGCGACGGTCACCCGTTCGGCGCATACCAGATCGTTACGGGTGGCCTGGTCGCATTCGGGCAAGAGAGGGAGAGCGCTGCCCGTCGACGCCCTCGGCGGCCTAGTGTGGTGACCGTGCGCCCAGTCCTGCACAACCGCGCGAGGGCTCTGCCGGTCGTGGCGTCAGGACAACGGCCCCGTGGCACGACGTACGACCGGCAGTGCCCTCGGTCGTCCGACGCACGACGGACGGCCGGACGACGGACGGCCGCCTGACCGCGGCCCAGCGCACACCGACGGCACCGCCGCCTGTGAGAGGGACGGGAATGGAACCGACCGAGAGCGCCGCCCCGGTCCCACGGCCGCACGGCCGTGTGGTGTCCCTGGGTTTCACCTCCCGGCTGCCCGCAGCCGTGGTGGGCATCGCCGCCGTCGTACTCGTCGTCGGCCTCCAGCAGGGCCTGAGCGCCGGCAGCGGCCTCTTCCCCGGCGGGGTCACCGGCTGGTCCCTCGCGGTCCTCACCGGCCTCATCGTCGGCCACCTGGTCGCGCTCGGCCGCGACCGCTGGTGGGGCGGCACCGGTTCGGGCGCCGCCCTCACCCTCGCCGTCCTCCTGCTCTACGGCTGGGTGCCGGCCGGACTCGTCTCGATGACCGTCGTCACCCTGGTCGGCGCCGCCCGCCGGCACCGCTGGCGACAGGGCCTGCTGCACGGCGCCGCCGACGTCCTCGGGGTCGGCGCCGCCGCCCTCGTCCTCGCCCTCTTCGGCGACGTCCCCACCGTCGAACGGCCCTGGCAGCCCCTCGACTGGACGATCGGAGACCTCCCGGAAGTCGTCCTCGCGGCCGCCACCTACCTCGTGGTGACCCGGCTCCTCCTGTGGTACACGCTCGCCCCGCCGACCCGCGGACTGCCCACCGTCGCCCGCACCGCGCTCCTGAGACAGGGCCTCGTCGCCGTCGCCCTGCTCGGCATCGCCCCGCTGATCTGCGTCGTCGCCGCCACCCGGCCCGTCCTGCTGCCGCTCTTCGCCGTCCCCCTCATCGCCCTCGACTCCACCCTGTGGATCGCCCGCGCCCGCGCCGAGGAGCAGCTGCGGGACCCGCTGACCGGGCTCCCGAACCGCCAGTGGCTCCTCGAACGGGCCTGGACCGCCCTGGAGGAGGCCGAGGGCGAAGGGGCCCGCGCCGCCCTCGTCCTGATCGACCTCGACCGCTTCCGATCGGTCAACGACACCCTCGGACACCTCGCGGGCGACCGGCTGCTCCTCCAGATCGCCGACCGGCTCCGCCTCGCCCTGCCCCGCGGCGCCGAGGCCGCCCGGCTCGGCGGCGACGAGTTCGCCGTCCTGCTGCCCACCGCCGACTCCACCACCAGCGCCCAGCGGGTCGCCCGTCACCTCGTCGCCGAACTCTCCTCCCCGCTCGACCTCGACGGCCTCACCCTCGTCCTGGAGGCCAGCGCCGGCGTCGCCGTCTTCCCCGACCACGCCCTCGACGCCGAAGGCCTGCTGCGCCGCGCCGACGTCGCCATGTACCAGGCCAAGCGCGACCGCACCGGCGTCGAGGTCTACGAGTCCAAGCGCGACTCCAACACCCCCGACCGGCTCGGCCTCCTCGGCGACCTGCGCCGCGCGCTCGACGCCGGCGAGGTCGAACTCCACTACCAGCCCAAGGTCCGGTTCGACGGCCAGGTCGCGGGACTCGAAGCCCTCGTCCGCTGGGTCCACCCCGAGCGCGGCAAGGTCCCGCCGGACGAGTTCATCGCCATCGCCGAGTCCTCCGGCCTGATGCCGCACCTCACCGAGTACGTCCTGGAGACCGCCCTCGCCCAGGTCGCCCGCTGGCGCGCCCAGGGCCTCAACGTCCCGGTCGCCGTCAACGTCTCGCCCCGCGACGTGCACACCCCCGGCTTCGCCGGAGCCGTCGCCGCCCGGCTCGCCCGCCACGGCGTCCCGGCCGGCGCCCTCCAGCTGGAGATAACGGAGCACGTCCTCCTGGAGGACCCCCAGCGTGCCGCCGACACCCTCAACGGCCTCACCGGCCACGGCGTCAAGATGTCCCTCGACGACTTCGGCACCGGCTACTCCTCCCTCGTCCATCTGCGCCGGCTCCCCGTCAGCGAACTGAAGATCGACCGCTCCTTCGTCGCCCGGCTCGCCGTCGACACCGAGGACGCCGAGATCGTCCGCTGCACCGTCGACCTCGCCCACTCCCTCGGCCTCCTCGTCGTCGCCGAGGGCGTCGAGGACGACGAGACCTGGGAGCGCCTGCGCGACCTGGGCTGTGACGCCGTCCAGGGCTGGCTCGTCGCCGCCGCGATGCCGCCCGGCGAGGCCACCGCCTGGCTGCTCGCCCGCGGCGAGCACGGCTGGCGCCGACCCGCCGACATCGCCGCCGAACTCGGCGTGGACCACCCCTCCGGCCAGGTCGTCCAGTAGGCCGTGTCCACCCCGGGAGACGACCCCGGGCAAACCGTTTCACGGGCAGCGGCACCGGCCCCATAGGATGGGCCCACACCATCAAGCTCACCCCGTGAGGATCCGCATGCCTGGCATCACGCGCGAGGAGGTCGCCCACCTCGCACGGCTGGCGCGTCTGGAGCTGAAGGGCGAAGAACTCGATCACTTCGCCGGCCAGCTCGACGACATCATCGGCGCGGTCGCCCGCGTCTCCGAGGTCGCCGACCAAGACGTACCGCCGACCTCCCACCCGCTGCCGCTGACCAATGTCATGCGCGCGGACGAGGTCCGTCCGTCGCTCACCCCCGAGCAGGCGCTCTCCGGCGCCCCGGCCCAGGAGCAGCAGCGTTTCAAGGTGCCGCAGATCCTGGGGGAGGACTAACAGTCATGACGGACAACATCATCAAGCTCACCGCGGCCGAGATCGCCGGGAAGATCGCCGCAGGCGAGCTGACCGCCGTCGAGGTCACCGAGGCGCACCTCGCCCGCATCGAGGCCGTCGACGAGAAGGTCCACGCCTTCCTGCACGTCGACCGTGAGGGCGCGCTCGCCCAGGCCCGCGCCGTAGACGAGAAGCGCGCCCGCGGCGAGAAGCTCGGCCCGCTCGCCGGTGTGCCGCTCGCGCTCAAGGACATCTTCACCACCGCCGGCATGCCGACGACCGTGGGCTCGAAGATGCTCGAGGGCTGGATCCCGCCGTACGACGCGACCCTGGTCAAGAACCTGAAGGCCGCCGACGTCGTCATCCTCGGCAAGACCAACATGGACGAGTTCGCCATGGGGTCCTCCACCGAGAACAGCGCGTACGGTCCGACGGGCAACCCCTGGGACCTGACCCGGATCCCCGGCGGCTCCGGCGGTGGCTCGTCCGCCGCCCTCGCCGCGTACGAGGCGCCCCTCGCCATCGGCACGGACACCGGCGGCTCGATCCGCCAGCCCGCCGCCGTCACCGGCACCGTCGGCGTCAAGCCGACCTACGGCGGCGTCTCCCGCTACGGCATGGTGGCCTTCTCGTCCTCCCTGGACCAGGGCGGCCCCTGCGCCCGTACGGTCCTGGACGCGGCCCTCCTGCACGAGGCGATCGCCGGGCACGACCCGCTCGACTCCACCTCCATCGACGCCCCGGTCCCGCCGGTCGTCGAGGCCGCGCGCAACGGCTCGGTCGCCGGCATGCGCGTCGGTGTCGTCAAGCAGTTCCGCGGCGAGGGCTACCAGGCCGGTGTCGTGCAGCGCTTCGACGAGTCCGTCGAGCTGCTCAAGTCGCTGGGCGCCGAGATCGTCGAGCTGGACTGCCCGACCTTCGACCTCGCCCTCTCGGCGTACTACCTGATCGCGCCGTCGGAGTGCTCCTCCAACCTGGCCCGCTTCGACGCCATGCGCTACGGCCTCCGGGTCGGCGACGACGGCACGCGGTCCGCCGAGGACGTCACCGCCCTCACCCGTGAGGCCGGCTTCGGCGACGAGGTCAAGCGCCGCATCATCCTCGGTACGTACGCGCTGAGCTCCGGCTACTACGACGCGTACTACGGCTCGGCCCAGAAGGTCCGGACCCTGATCACCCGCGAGTTCGAGAAGGCATTCGAGGAGGTGGACGTGATCGTCTCCCCGACGACCCCCACCACCGCCTTCCCGATCGGCGAGCGCGCCGACGACCCGATGGCGATGTACCTCGCGGACCTGTGCACCATCCCGACCAACCTGGCCGGCAACGCCGCCATGTCGCTGCCCTGCGGCCTGGCGCCCGAGGACGGTCTGCCGGTCGGCCTGCAGATCATCGCTCCCGCCATGAAGGACGACCGGCTGTACAAGGTCGGAGCCGCCGTCGAGGCCGCCTTCGTGGAAAAGTGGGGGCACCCGCTGCTCGAGGAGGCTCCGTCGCTGTGAGTGCCATGGCAAAGAAGGCCAAGAACTTCAAGAAGTCCAAGACCGGCGTCTACGTCTCGCTCGCGACCACCGCGTTCGGTGCGATCAGCGTCGCGAAGCAGGCCAAGCTGGCCCGCAACGACAACGACATGCTGCGGCTGATCGACTCCGCCGTGTCCGCCGCCGCCATCGTTACCGGCCTGGCGATCCTCTACCGGGAGCTCAAGCGCCTGGGCGACGACGACGTCCTGCTGGGCTGAGAGGGAAAGTCTCACCGTGACTGTCACTGAACTGCTGTCGTACGAAGCGGCGCTCGCCGAGTACGACCCCGTCATGGGCCTGGAGGTCCATGTCGAGCTCGGCACCAAGACGAAGATGTTCTGCGGCTGCTCGACCGAGCTGGGCGCCGAGCCGAACTCGCAGACCTGCCCGACCTGCCTCGGTCTGCCGGGCTCGCTGCCCGTCGTCAACGCGATCGGCGTCGAGTCCGCCATCAAGATCGGTCTCGCGCTGCACTGCGAGATCGCCGAGTGGTGCCGCTTCGCCCGGAAGAACTACTTCTATCCGGACATGCCGAAGAACTTCCAGACCTCCCAGTACGACGAGCCGATCGCCTTCAACGGCTACCTGGACGTCCAGCTGGAGGACGGCGAGATCTTCCGCGTGGAGATCGAGCGCGCCCACATGGAGGAGGACACCGGCAAGTCGCTGCACGTCGGCGGCGCCACCGGCCGCATCCACGGCGCGTCGCACTCGCTGCTCGACTACAACCGGGCCGGCATCCCGCTCATCGAGATCGTCACCAAGCCGATCGAGGGCGCGGGCGAGCGTGCCCCCGAGGTCGCCAAGGCGTACGTCGCCGAGCTGCGTGAGCTGATCCGCGCGCTCGACGTGTCCGACGCGCGCATGGACAAGGGCCAGATGCGCTGCGACGTGAACCTGTCGCTGCGCCCCCACGGCACCAAGACCTTCGGCACCCGCTCGGAGACCAAGAACGTCAACTCGCTCCGTTCGGTGGAGCGCGCTGCCCGCTTCGAGATCCAGCGGCACGCCGCGGTGCTGTCCTCCGGCGGCACGATCGTGCAGGAGACCCGTCACTTCCACGAGGACGACGGCTCCACCACCTCCGGCCGCATCAAGGACAACGCCGAGGACTACCGGTACTTCCCGGAGCCCGACCTCGTCCCCGTCGCCCCGGCCCGTGCCTGGGTGGAGGAGCTGCGGGGCACGCTGCCCGAGCTGCCCCGGGTGCGTCGCAACCGGCTGCGCGAGGAGTGGGGCGTGTCCGAGCTGGACATGCAGTCCATCCTCAACGCGGGCGCGGTCGACTCGATCGTCGCCACGATCGAGGCGGGCGCGGACGCGGCCTCGGCCCGCAAGTGGTGGATGGGCGAGCTCGCCCGCAACGCCAACGAGCAGGGCGTCTCCCTGGAGGAGCTGGCGATCACCCCGGCGGACGTGGCCCGGGTCTCGGCCCTGGTCGCCGCCGGCGATCTGAACGACAAGCTGGCCCGTCAGGTCATCGAGGGCGTTCTCGCGGGCGAGGGCACCCCGGACGAGGTCGTCGAGAAGCGCGGTCTGAAGGTCGTCTCCGACGACGGCGCGCTCGGCACGGCGGTCGAGGAGGCCATCGCGGCCAACGCGGCCATCGCCGACAAGATCCGCGGCGGCAAGGTCGCCGCGGTCGGCGCCCTGGTCGGCGCGGTCATGAAGGCCACCCGCGGCCAGGCGGACGCGGCGCGCGTGAAGGACCTGATCCTGGAGAAGCTGGGCGTCAGCGAGGGCTGATCCCCTTCTCGTACGGACATGGGGACGGCCCCGCACCGGAGTTCCGGTGTGGGGCCGTTCCGCATGCGTACCGGGCGTCCCTACTTGCTGAGCTTCGGTTCGGCGAGGATCAGCCGGCCCATGTCGCAGTTGTCATTCGGGTCCTCGTACTCGATGCGCAGGCGCAGTCCGTGGTCGAGGTCGAGTGTCAGCGGCTCCGGCCTGCCCAGGTTGACCACGCCGGTGTGGACGGCGTTGCCGTCGACCTTGACGGTGAGTCGGGCGGAGGTGTTGGCGGAGGCGTCGTCGACACCGGCGAGCAGGGTGAGCGTCTTCCAGTGGGTGCCCAGGTTGTACTCGGCGGCCCCCGAGCACTCCGCGTCGCCTCCGTCGGGCACGAGCGCCGTTTCGTAGTAGGTGGCCTTCAGCGTCCCGTTGCCGACGGTCAGCCAGGCGTAGTCGCCCCTGGCCACCTTGTCGAGCGTGGTGAGGGACACCGAGCTCGGCCCGGGGCCCGGTGTGTTTCCGGTGGCCGACGTGCTGCCCGACGGAGTCGCGGAGGTGGGCGCCTTCCCGGACGCGGTGCCGTCGCCGGGCGTGCCGGACGCGGTGGTGGCGGTGGTGGTGCCCCCGCTCGGGGTGGCGCCGGCGGCCCTTCCGCCGGAGTCCTCGTCCCCCAGGTACCGCGCCCCGATGACCGCACCGGTGGCCAGCAGGACGCCGGCGACGACCGCCGCCACCACCGCGTTGCGCGGCTTCCGCCCGCGGTGCGGCGTGGCGGCGTAGGTCTCCGGTGCGCCAGGCCGTGAGGTGACGGAGGAGGGTGCCGTCGCCGGGGGTGTCGCGACGGGCGGCTCCGGCAGCGGCGCGGGCGGCGGTGCCGCCACCGGCGCGGCCGTGGGCGGCGGGGGTGTCACCGGCGCGGCCGCGGGCGGTGGGGGTGTCACCGGCAGGGGCGGCGCCGACGGCTTCCGGGGCGGCGCGGCCGGAACCGCGTCCGCGATCGTCGCCGGGCGCGAGGTCGTCGTCGACACGACTCCGTGCCGTACGTCCTTCACCCAGGCCGACAGGGAGAGCGGCCGCCGGCCCGGGTCGGCCGATGCGATGCTCAGCACCCGGTCCCGCTGCTCGGCCGGCAGCCCCGCGACCTGAGGCAGCGCGCCGATCGCGGCCACCAGCTGCTCGGGGGCGGTCGGCGGGGACTGGCCGCTGAGGAGGAAGTACGCGATGGCGCCGAAGGCGTAGCGGTCCGTGCCCGGGGTGCGCCTGCCCTCGAAGATCTCGGGAGCCGCGTAGCCGGGGGTGAACCACACCTCGGCCGTCTGGTGGTCGGCCGTCAGCTTGCTGAGGCCGAAGTCGACGAGGGTCGCCTGCCCGTGCTCGTCGACCATGACGTTGCCCGGGGACAGGTCGCCGTGGACCACGGTCCGCCCGGACGGCGTGGCCCTGCCGGAGTGCAGCCAGTCGAGGACGTCGGCGATCTGCTCGAGCGTCCCCATCACCTCGCGCCGCTCGGCGGCCGTGGCCAGGGTCCGTTCGGCCCGCCAGTCGCGCAGGTCGAGGCCCTCGACGTGGTTCATGACGAGGGCCAGGGCCCGGCCGCTGATCGTCCCGGACTCGCCTGGCCGGTGGATCGGCGGCCCCTGGAAGTGCTCCCGTACGCCGACGACGCCGGGCCGGTGGACGAAGCGCAGCAGCTCGGCCTGCTCGTTCCACTTCTGGCTGACGCGTTCGAAGATCTCGGGCGTGAGAGTGGTCTTCGCGTCGAGGATCTTCACGACGACGGGCTCGGTGCCGCCGGCCAGCTCGATCTCGGCGAGGTAGAGAACGGCCTCGCCGCCCCGCCCGATGGACCGCAGCAGCCGGTACCGGTCAGGTGCGGAGTCGGGCCCGATGTGGTGTGCCGTGCTGCTCAAATCTCCCCCAGGGCACAGTGATTGACGAACAGTCAGCTTGCCGCCCCGGCGGGTCCGCGGTCAACGCGGAGGGGGCGGGGGCGGCGGGGGAGGCCGCTTGGACTCCCGTCACGTGCTCTTGGACGTTCACCACCGCGCCCCCGTCGGGTCTTCTTTCCGTCATTCCGTCTCACTACCGTCCCCGGCGTACCACCCAATGGCTCGACGGAGAACCATTGGTCGTCGACTGGAGGTCGGTCTTGTCATCCGAGATGTCCCGCAGAAGGCTCCTCGCACTGGGCGGAGGCGCCCTCGGCGTTGCCGCGGCCGGCTCGTTGCTGCCGCCGTCGTTGCAGGCCGCGATGGCCGCGGAGCCGCCGGCCGGCGGGATGTCGGCGGTTCGGCACGTGGTGATCCTGATGCAGGAGAACCGTTCCTTCGATCACTACTTCGGCACCCTCCGCGGCGTCCGCGGCTTCTCCGACCGCAACGCCGTCGAGCTGCCCTCCGGCAGGCCCGTCTTCGAGCAGCCCGCCGCGCTCGGCCGGACCGTGCTGCCCTTCCCGATCCGCGGCGCCGCCGAGACGCAGCGGAAGGACCTCCAGTACATCGGGGACCTCGACCACTCCTGGGGCGGCGGCGGCAAGGCCTGGCACGACGGCTGGATGGACGGCTGGGTCTCGGCCAAGACCGCCGCGACCATGGCGTACTACGACCGGCAGGACATCCCCCTGCACTACGAGCTCGCCGACACCTTCACCATCTGCGACGCCTACCACTCGTCCATCCACACCTCGACGAGCCCCAACCGCAACCACCTCTGGTCCGGCTGGACCGGCTTCGAGGCCGACGGCAGCCGCGCCGTCACGAACGCCGCGTACGCCGAGGGCACCCACCCCGGCTACGGCTGGCCCACCTACGCCGAGCGGCTCGAAGCCGCAGGGCGCAGCTGGAAGACGTACACCGAGTGGGAGAACTTCACCGACAACAACATCGAGTTCTTCACCAGCTTCAAGAAGATCGCCCGAAAGGCGCTCGCCGGAACCGGCGGGCACACCTTCATGGAGTCCTTCTACGCCGCCGTCCGCGACACCGACGACGCCGCCGAGCGCGCCCGTCTCCTCGGGCTCCTGGAGGAGGGCGTGGCGACCCTCACCGAGGCCGAGCGCTCCCTCTTCGAGCGCGGACTGCGCCGCGTCGAGAGCGGCACCCTCGCCGACGCCTTCCGCGCCGACGTCGCAGCCGGCACCCTCCCCGAGGTCTCCTACCTCGTGCCGTCCGCGATCGACTCCGAGCACCCCGGCTCCTCCTCGCCGATCGCCTCCGCGACCCTCGTCTACAAGGTGCTCGACGCCCTCGGCGCCCACCCGGACGTCTGGCGCCACACCGTCGTCCTGATCAACTACGACGAGAACGACGGCTTCTTCGACCACGTGCCGCCGCCGGTCCCGCCGGCCGACGACACGGACGAGCGCTGGAAGGGCCAGCCCACCGGCCTCGGCATCCGCGTCCCGCTGCTCGTCGTCTCCCCCTGGTCGGTCGGCGGCTACGTCTGCTCCGAGACCTTCGACCACACCTCGGTGATCCGTCTCCTGGAGCGGCTCACGGGCGTCCGGGAGCCCAACATCACCCCCTGGCGCCGGGCCGTCACCGGCGACCTCACCTCCGCCTTCGACTTCCAGCGGGGCCGCCGGCAGCCCGACGTCGACCAGCCGGGCCCGATCCCGCCCTTCAGCGGCCGCTGGCGGCCGCAGCCCCCGGCCGTACAGCGGATGCCCGTCCAGGAGCCCGGCGTCCGCCGCGCCCGCCCGCTGCCGTACCAGCCGGACGCCGAGGCGACCCTCCACGCCGGCACCGTGAAGGTCGCGCTCGGCAACCGGGGGAAGGCGAGCGCGCACTTCGCGCTCTACCCGTACGCGGGCGAGTTCGCCGTCCCGCAGCACAAGGACGTCAGGGGGACGGGGGAGTGGACCGTCCCCGTTCCGGGTGATCGCTACCGCTTCACGATCACCGGCCCCAACGGCTTCCGCCGCGAGTTCGAGGGACCCGTGACCGGGGGCGCAGAGCTCGCCTCCCGGATCGATCATCATGACCGTGACCTGCACCTCACCGTACGGAACACGGGCTCGGCACCCGTCTCCTTCACGGTGCGGCCGCTGGGCTACGTGGACCCCGAGGACTCCGCCGACCTCGGGGACTGGACCCGCACCGTCACCGTCAAGCCCGGCAAGACCCGTACCGTCGTGCACTCGGCCGCCGACGCGCACGGCTGGTACGACATCGAGGTGACCGCGCCCGGTGGCTTCCGCCGCCGGCTCATGGGCCACATCGAGAACGGCCGGGCCAGCGTCTCCGGCTGAGCACCCACGGTGAGCCGTTCTGCCCGGAGGGTCGGGACGGAGGTCCAGGACCTCCGCCCCGACCCTCCGGGCATGCCTGTGAGCATCGCCACGAAACGGGCAAACGATCACGTTTGGCTGCCACAGTGGGCGCACGTAGGTCAAGCGTTCTTTTTCGGGCTGTTCCCGCTGAAGATCCTCGAACCACCCAGGGAGCACGTCCTTTGGCAGCCATCGCACGGTGGTGCATCAAGCACCGCCTCGTCGCCGTCCTGCTGTGGCTCGTCGCTCTCGGCGGGGTCGGCACCGCGGCGGTCGTCGCCGGCAGCGCGTACTCCAACGACTACGAGGTCCCCGGCACCGAGTCCGGCCGTGCCACCGCCCTCCTGGAGCGCGGCTTCCACGGCCTCGGCGGTGACAGCGACACCATCGTCTGGCACACCGACGAGGGAAGCGTCCGTGCCGACGCCGTCGAGCGCCGCATGACCGCCGTCCTCGACCAGGTCGCCGAACTCCCCGGCATCGCCACCGTGACCTCCCCGTACGGCGACACCCGCGGACAGGTCAGCGAGGACGGGCACACCGCCTACGCCACCGTCACCTTCCACGAGCAGGCCGACGACATCCCCGAGGCGCAGGCCCGCGCCCTCGTCGACACCGCGAAGGCCGCCGCGAACGACAGCCTCTCGGTCGAGCTCGGCGGCAGCGCCGTCGCCCTCACCGAAGCCCCCGGCGGACACATCGCCGAAGTCGTCGGCGTCGCCGTCGCGGCCGTCGTCCTCTTCCTCGCCTTCGGCTCCCTCGCCGCCTCCGCGCTCCCCATCGCGACCGCGCTCGTCAGCGTCGGCATCGCCTACTCCGGGATCGTGCTCCTCGGCCATCTGATGACCGTCGCCGACTTCGCCCCCATGCTCGGCATGCTCGTCGGCCTCGGCGTCGGCATCGACTACGCCCTCTTCATCGTCACCCGGCACCGCAGGGGCCTGAAACGCGGGCTCTCCGTCGCCGAGGCCGCCGAGACCGCCGTCGCCACCACCGGCCGCGCCGTCGTCTTCGCCGGCGCCACCGTCTGCATCGCCCTGCTCGGCATGCTGATCCTGCGGCTCAGCTTCCTCAACGGCGTCGCCATCGCCGCCTCCCTCACCGTCGTCCTCACGGTGGCGGCCTCCGTCACCCTCCTGCCGGCGCTGCTCTCCCTCATCGGCATGCGGGCGCTGTCCCGGCGCGAACGCCGGACCCTCGCCGAGCACGGGCCGCAGCCCGAGCTGCCCACCGGCTTCGCCGCCCGCTGGTCCGCCTTCGTCGAGCGGCACCCCAAGCTCCTCGGGATCGTCGCCGCCGTCGTCATGGGCGTCCTCGCGCTGCCCACCCTCTCGCTCCACCTGGGCACCTCCGACCAGGGCAACGGCCCGGCCACCGCGACCACACGGCAGGCGTACGACCTGATCGCCGACGGCTTCGGCCCCGGCGTGAACGGCCCCCTCACCCTGGTCGCCGGGCTCGACGGCGCCGACGACCGCGTCGCCCTCGACCGGCTGCCGGCGGCCCTGTCCGCCACCAAGGGCGTCGCCTCCGTCTCCCCGGTCACCTACAACAGCTCGGGCGACACCGCCGTCCTCACCGTCGTCCCCGACTCCTCGCCCCAGTCCAAGGCCACCAGCGAGCTCGTCGACCGGCTCCGCACGGACGTCCTCCCCGCGGCCGAGAGCGGCACCTCGCTCGACGTCCACGTGGGCGGCGTCACGGCCTCGTACGACGACTTCGCCGAGATCATCATCGGCAAGCTGCCGCTCTTCGTCGGTGTCGTCATCGCGCTCGGCTGTCTGCTGCTCCTGCTGGCCTTCCGCTCCCTCGGCATCCCGCTCAAGGCCGCCGCCATGAACGTGGCCGCCGTCGCCGGTGCCTTCGGCGTCGTCGTGGCGATCTTCCAGTGGGGCTGGGGGAGCGAGCTCCTCGGCCTCGGCAGCGCCGGGCCGATCGAGCCCTTCCTTCCGGTGATCATGGTCTCGGTCCTCTTCGGGCTCTCCATGGACTACCAGGTCTTCCTGGTCAGCCGGATGTACGAGGAGTGGCTGGAGACCGGCGACAACCGGCGGGCGGTGCGGGTCGGCCTCGCCGAGACCAGCCGCGTCATCAACTCCGCCGCCGTGATCATGATCGCGGTCTTCCTCGCCTTCGTCCTCTCCGGCGACCGGGTCATCGCGATGTTCGGCATCGCGCTCGCGGCGGCCGTCGCCCTCGACGCCTTCGTGCTGCGCACGCTGCTCGTCCCCGCCCTCATGCACATGCTCGGCGGGGCGAACTGGTGGCTGCCCAAGTGGCTCGACCGACTGCTGCCCCGGATCAGCATCGAAACGCCCGAGTGCCGCGAGGCCGCCGACGCGCGTGGGAAAATACCGGCTCAGCGTGTGACGGCAGTGATGGCAGTGACGGCGCCCGCGGCTCCGGCCGCGGAGGAGAGGAACGACGATGTTCGCGATATCGCTGGGTGACGACGGTGCCGAGCTCAGGCCCCTGGAGCCCTCGAACGCCGAGGAGTTCCTCGCCCACATGGACCGCGGACGCGCGTTCATCGGCGAGCACATCGTCCTCGCCGACGTCGTCGCGGACCTCGACTCCGCCCGTTCCTTCCTCGGCTCGTACGCCGAGAAGGCCGCGAACGACACCGGACGCATCTACGGCATCTGGACCGGCGGCACGCTCGTCGGCGGCGTCCTCTTCCGGACCTTCGACGTCACGTACGGCACCGCGGAGGCGGGTTGCTGGCTGGAGCCCTCCGCGGCCGGGAAGGGTCTCATCACCCGCGCCTGCCGGGTCATCATCGACTGGGCGATCGAGGAGCGCGGCATCCACCGCGTCGAGTGGCACGCCTCCGCGAAGAACGGGCCGAGCATCGCCGTCGCCCGTCGCCTGGGCATGACCCTCGAGGGCGTCCTGCGGGAGAACTACCCGCACCGCGGCGTCCGCGCCGACACCGAGGTCTGGGCCGTCCTGGCGCCGGAGTGGCGCGCGGCGAAGGCCTCGTAGCCCGCTTTCCTCATACGGTTCTCATCCAGGGCGCCTAGCGTGCCGCGCATGGACACCAAGACGACGACAGAGAAGACCGGCGAGAACGCGGACGCCGCCGGGACCGCCGAGGCGGCCGCGCCCGTCGAGGAGAAGGCCGCGGTCGCGCTCGGCAAGCAGGACGCCGAGCCCGCCACCGCGCCGGCCGCCGCGGACGAGCTCGCCGCCACGGACGAGCTCGCCGACGAGGACGACGAGCTGTTCGCCGAGGCGTCGGCTCCCTCCTCCGCCGGCATCGGCGGCGCCGCCGCGGCCGTGGTCTCCGCCGCTCTCGGCGCCGTCGCGCTCACCGGCACCTGGACCGGCAAGGTCGTCTCCGAGCGCGAGACCCTCCTCGGACAGATCAAGACCTCCGGGTCCGGCACCCCGGCCCAGCAGATCTCCGAGATCTACGGCGACGCCTGGCACAGCACCGCCCTGGTCAACGGCGTCTTCGCGCTGATCGCCCTGCTCGTCGCCGTCCTCGTGCTCGTCCTCCCGGGGCGCCCCGCCTGGGTCCGCTCGGTCGCCGTCGCCGGCGCCGTCCTCGGCGGCCTGGGGCTGCTCCTGTCGGTCGGTACCTACTTCGACCTGTTCCTGAGCCTGCCGACCGCCGGATCCTGACCCCTGCCCCGGGCAGCCCGGGGCGAGGCCTAAGTACCCCCGGGACCCGCCTAAGGACCCCCGCACCCCGAACATGCGGCACACGCCCGATGTGACCGCACCCCCTGGGAAACGAGAGTGGAGGCATCGCAAGGAGCGATACCGAAACCCGAGAAGAACCAGGGAGCACCCGATGTTCGAGTACGAACTCCACCGCATGAACCACGCCCAGCTCGTCCGTGAGGCAGCCGCCCAGCGGCTGTCCCACGAGGCCGCCGAGACGGTCGGCTCCGCCCGGGGCCTGCGCCGCCTCGGCCGCCGGAGCGGGGACAAGGACGCGGAGGGGCGGGTGAGCGACGGCGGACGCGGGCGCTTCGTCCGGGCCGCGTGACACCCGTATGAGCGACGGCACGGACGGCTGTGCGATGCTCGGCGCCGTGGAGACCAGGTCAGTCAGTCCCGTGTTCGTCGGCCGCGCCGGCGAACTCACCGCCCTCACCGAGGCGCTCTCCCGCGCGACCGCGGGGGAGCCCCAGGCCCTGCTCATCGGCGGCGAGGCGGGGGTCGGCAAGACCCGGCTCATCGAGGAGTTCCTCGACACGGCCTGCGCGCGGGGCGCCGTCGTCGCGCTCGGCGGCTGCGTCGAGCTCGGCGCCGACGGACTGCCCTTCGCCCCCTTCGCCACCGCGCTGCGCTCGCTCCGCCGGCGCCTCCCCGGGGAACTCGCCGCGGCGGCCGACGGCCAGCAGGCGGAACTCGCCCGGCTGCTCCCCGAACTGGGCGACCCCGGCAGCCACGAGTCCTCGGACGAGGACTCCACCGCCCGCCTCTTCGAACTGACCGTACGGCTCCTGGAGCGGCTCGCCGCCGACCGTACGATCGTGCTCGTCCTGGAAGACCTGCACTGGGCCGACGCCTCCACCCGGCACCTGCTCACCTACCTCCTCCGCACCCTGCGCCGCGGCCGCATCGTGGTCGTCGCCAGCTACCGCGCCGACGACATCCACCGCCGCCACCCGCTGCGCCCCCTCCTCGCCGAACTCGACCGGCTCCGCACCATCCGCCGCATCGAACTGGCCCGCTTCACCCGCACCGAGGTACACCGCCAGCTCACCGGCATCCTCGCCGCCGAACCCGACCCCGGGCTCGTCGAGGAGGTCTTCGAACGCTCCGACGGCAACGCCTTCTTCGTCGAGGAACTCATCGTCTCCCACGAGGCCGGCTGCGCCGCGGGACAGCTCAGCGACTCCCTGCGCGACCTCCTGCTCGTCCGGGTCGAGACGCTCCCCGAGGACGCCCAGCGGGTCGCCAGGATCGTCGCCGAGGGCGGCTCCACCGTCGAGTACGGACTGCTCGCCGCCGTCGCCCGGCTCGCCGAGGACGACCTCATCGAGGCCCTGCGGGCCGCCGTCGGCGCCAACCTCCTGCTCGCCGTCCCCGACGGCGACGGCTACCGCTTCCGTCACTCCCTGGTCCGCGAGGCCGTCAGCGACGACCTGCTGCCCGGCGAACGCTCCCGCCTCAACCGGCGCTACGCCGAAGCCCTGGAGGCCGACCCCGGGCTCGTCCGGGCCGACGAGCGCCCCAACCGGCTCGCCACGTACTGGTACCACGCCCACGACCCGGCCAAGGCCCTGCCCGCCGTCCTCAGCGCCTCCGTCGCGACCCGCAAGCGCCACGCCTACGCCGAGCAACTCCGCCTCCTCGAACGGGCCATGGAGCTCTGGGACGAGGCCCCCGCCGAGATCCGGGGCTCGCTCCGGCCCCTGGACTACGCCGAGGCCTACCCGGCCTGCGGCTGCGACCCCGAGACCGCCGCGCTCAGCTACCTCGACCTGCTCGCCGAGGCCGCCGTCGCCGCCCGGCTCAGCGGCGACCGCGAACGCGCCCTGAAGATCGGCAAGACGGCACTGCGCCTCCTCGACGACGCCGAGTCGGGTGACCCCCTGCGCGCCGCCTGGTTCTGGACCGAGCGGGCCCGCCTCCAGTCCAACCTCGGCCGCGGCGACGGCTGGGAGGAGATCGCCCGCGCCCAGGAACTCGTCAAGGGCCTCCCGCCGTCCGCCGTCCACGCCGTGGTCCTCGTCGGAGCCGCCGGCTGGGGCATGCTCCGCAACCCCGGCCACGACGCCCTCGCCGCCGCCGAACGGGCCGTCGAGTACGCGCGGCTCGTCAAGGCCGAGTCGATCGAACTCAACGCCCGGCTCACCCTCGGCACCCTCATGACCGCCGCCGGCGACGTCGAGGCCGGACTCCGCGAGATGCACGCCGTACGGGAACGCACCGCGGACCTCGGCCAGTTCACCGAGACCGCCCGCGCCCACATCAACATCTCCTCCGCCCTGGAGTCCCTCGGCCGCTCGGCGGAGGCCGTCGAAGTGGCCGAGACCGGCATCCGCGTCGCCCGCTCCTACGGACTCGTCGACAGCGTCGGCTGGGTCGAGGCCAACCGGGCCGAGTCCCTCTTCTCCCTCGGCAGCTGGGACGAGACCGGGGAGATCGCCACCCGGCTCCTCCGCTCGGCCACCAGCAGCAAGCCCCGCGGCTCGGCCTCCCTCCGCCTCGCCCAGCTCGCCGTCGCCCGCGGCGAACTCGACGCGGCGCGCCGCCACCTCGCCGACGCCCGGGCCGCCTACGGCAGCCGTGACTCGATCCCGCAGTACGTCCTGCCCATGGCCCAGGTCGAGATCGCCGTGGCCGCCGCCGAGGGACGCATCGAGGACGTCCGGACCCAGCTGGCCGCCGCCGAACAGGCCGGCTTCCCGCCCAGCACCCACCGCTACGGCTGGCCCCTCCTCCTCACCGCCGTCACCGCCGAGGCCGACAGCCGGGGCCTGCCCGCCGCCGACGAGGGCCGCGCCGAGGCGCTCGCCGTGGTCCGCCGCAGCGTCCGCGCCCTCGCCGCCCCGGCCCCGGTCTGGGAGGCCTACTCCCGGCAGGTCTCCGAGGAGATCGCCCGCGCCGAGGGCCGCGAGACCGCAGCCCGCTGGGCCGAGGTGGCCGCCGCCTACGAACCGCTCGATCGCCCGTACCAGCTGGCCCGCGCCCGCCACCGCCTCGCCGACGCCCTGCTCGTCGAGGGCGGCCGCCGTGAGGAGGCCACGGCCCTGCTCCGGGAGGCCCACGCCACCGCGGTCCGTCTCGGCGCCCGCCCGCTCCGCGAGGACGTGGAGCTCCTCGCCGCCCGCGCCCGCCTCTCCCTGACCGAGGAGAAGCAGGTCCCGGCCCCCGCGGAGCCGGGGGACGACACCTTCGGTCTCACCCCCCGCGAGCAGGACGTCCTGCGCCTCGTCGCGGCCGGCCGCACCAACCGTCAGATCGCCGAGGAACTCTTCATCTCACCCAAGACGGCCAGCGTCCACGTCTCCAACATCCTCGCCAAGCTCGGCGTCGCCGGGCGGGGCGAGGCCGCCGCCCTGACCCACCGCCTCCACCTCCTCGGCAAGCCCCTCTGACCCGCCGGGCCCGCCGCCCGCCGCGTCCCCCGCCGGGCGGCGGGGGGCCCGTATCGTCACACGGCCCGAGGTGAGGTCTATCGGCCCCCGTGACGGGTCGGCGTCACCCGGATCCTCCCTGGTCAGCGCCTGCCTGCGGAGCTCCTCCTCGGTGTGCCTGCGGCCGGGCGCGAACAGCTCCGCCAACGGGTCGAACACGGTCACCAGCTCCTTCAGTTCACCTCCAGCCGGAGAATCCTGTCGTCCCCGGGACCGGGCGTACCCCGGCCGTCGGTTTCGCTGGTCACCAGCCAGAGCCGCCCGCCGCTCCCCGCGAGGACCGTGCGCAGGCGCCCGTACTCCTGCGAGAGGAACGCCTGGGGGTCCCCCGAGCGTTCCGCCCCGGAGAGCGGGACCCGCCACAGCCGCTCGCCTCTGAGTCCGGCCATCCAGATCGCGCCCCGGGCGTACGCGATCCCGCTGGGGGAGGCCTCCGAGGTCGGCCACTGGGCCACCGGGTCCACGAACCCGGCCTTCCCGGTCCGCCCCTCGGCCTCAGGCCAGCCGTAGTTCTTCCCTGGCTCCACCAGATTCAGCTCGTCCCAGGTGTTCTGCCCGAACTCGGCCGCCCACAGGCGGCCCTCGTCGTCCCAGGCGATGCCCTGCACATTGCGGTGCCCGTACGAATAGACCACCGATCCGGGGAAGGGATTGCCGGGCGCCGGCCTGCCCTCCGGTGTCATCCGGAGGATCTTCCCGCCCAGCGACTCCCGGTCCTGGGCCAGACCGGTCCGGCCCGTCTCGCCCGTCCCCGCGTACAGCATCCGGTCCGGCCCGAACGCGATCCGTCCGCCGTTGTGCACGATCCCCTTCGGGATGCCGGTCAGCACCGGCTGCGGCGCGCCGAGCCGGTCCCCCTCCGCGCCGCCGTACCGCATGCGCACGATGCGGTTGTCCGACTCGGCGGTCAGATACGCGTACACCCAGCCGTCCCGCACGGCGAGGCCCATCAGCCCGCCCTCGCCGCCCGGCACCACCCCCGGCACCTCGCCGAGCGGGGTCTTCGCCCCGGTCCGTCCGTCGACCCTGGTGATCGTCCGCTCGTCCCGCGAGGAGACCAGCAGGTCCCCGCCGGGCAGCTCGGCGAGCCCCCAGGGGGACCGCAGCCCCTCGGTGAGCGTGCCCGTCACCGTCACCCGCCCGCCGGCGGGAGCGGTGGCGGAGCCGGACGGGCTCGCCGGGGCGGTGGCCGAAGCCGAAGCCGAAGCCGAAGCCGACGTCGGCGGAGCCGTACCCGGCCGATCCTCCGTACCTCCCGAGGAGCAGCCCGCCACCAGGACCAGCACGGCGGCGCCCCACAGGGCCTTCACAACTGCAGGACGGCTCATGGCACGGTCCCCTTCGATGAGTCGAGCGGCATCCCTTCACCCTTGATACACCGCCCGGCGCGATCAGGTTCCCGACCTCCGCGACAAGCCGCTCCCGCGATCCGCCGAGACCCTCAGTCCCAGGACCCCCGGGCCGCCGGAAGGGCCGCGATCTCCGCCAGGTCCGCCGCCGTCAGCCGCAGCCCGGCCGCCCGGGCGTTCTCCACCGCCCAGCGCTCCCGCTTCGCCCCCGGCACCGGCACGACGTGCCGCCCCCGGCCGAGCACCCAGGCGAGCGCCACCTGTGCCGGGGTGACCTCCGCCCCGTGCCGCGCGGCCACCCGCCGCAGCCCCGCCACCAGCGGCTGGTTCGCCGCCATCATCTCCGCCGTGAAGCGGGGGTGCCGGGCCCGCGGATCGTCCGGCTCGAAGCCGCCGCCCGGGGTCAGCGTCCCGGTCAGGAAGCCGTTCCCCAGGGGCATCGCCGCCAGGAAGCCGACGCCCCGCGCCGCACACCACGGCAGCAGCCGCACCAGCGCCTCCTGGGACCACACCGACAGCTCGGCCTCCACCGCCGCCACCGGGAACACCTGCTGGATCCGCTCCAGTTGGCGGATCGTTCCCTCATAGCCGTCACGGCTGACACCGGTCGCGCCCCGCCGGGCCGAGCGACTGCCGACGGCGCAGAGCCCGAGCGCCCGCACCTTGCCGGCCGAGACCAGCTCGGCCATCGCTCCCCAGGTCTCCTCGACCGGCACCTCGGGGTCCGCGCGGTGCAGCTGGTAGAGGTCGATCACATCGGTCTGGAGCCGTCGCAGCGAGGCGTCGCAGGCCCGGCGGACGTATCCCGGCCTGCCGTTGGCGACCACGTGCCGGCGCTCGCCGCCGTCGCCGACGAGCAGTCCGCACTTCGTCGAGACGAAGGCGTCCGCCCGTCGCTCCTTCAACACCCGCCCCACCAGAAGCTCGTTGGTGAACGGTCCGTACATGTCGGCGGTGTCGAGCAGGTTCACCCCGGCGTCCAGCGCCGCGTGCACGGTCCGCAGCGAGCGGTCACCCCGCTGTTCCGAACGGCTGTACGCCCAGCTCATCGGCATGCACCCCAGGCCGATCGCACCCACGTCGAGCGCCGTCGCCCCGATAGTCCTGCGCTCCACCTGCCGGTACCCCTCCCTGTGCCGTCCCCCAAAGTAACCAATGACGCCCGGGATTCTTCGCATAGCCTCCCGCTCATGAGACTCGCGAACACGACCGCTGACGTGTGGCTTCCGATTCCCGCGGACGAGATCGAAGATCTCCCCGAACCGGGCGCGTCGGGGCTGAACTACCGCTTCTGGGACGGCGGGCCGGAGTTCCCGGCCGACCCGGCGCACTGCGCCTTCTACGTCGTCCCGTACATGAAGGGCTCCGAGATCGCCGTACGGCCGCTGGCCGCGATGACCTCGCTGAAGGTGGTGCAGACCCTGTCCGCGGGCATCGACCACGTCACCCCCGGCATCGGCTCGCTGCCCCCGGGCGTCGCCGTCTGCAACGCGAAGGGCGTCCACGAGGCCAGCACGGCCGAGCTGACGCTCGCGCTGATCCTGTCCTCGCTGCGCGGCATCCCCGGCTTCGTACGGGGCCAGGACGCCGAGGAGTGGCGCGCCGGCTTCTACCCGGCCCTCGCCGACAAGTCCGTCCTGATCGTCGGGTACGGGTCGATCGGCGCCGCCATCGAGGACCGGCTCGCGCCCTTCGAGTGCGCGCGGGTGTCGCGCGTCGCACGCTCCGCGCGCACCACAGCGCGCGGCGAGGTCCACCCCCTGACGGAGCTGCCCGCGCTGCTTCCGGATGCCGATGTCGTCGTGCTCTCCACCCCGCTCACGCCCGCGACCAGGCATCTCGCCGACGCCGGGTTCCTCGGCCGGATGAAGGACGGGGCGCTCCTGGTGAACGTCGCCCGCGGGCCGGTCGTCGACACCGCGGCCCTGCTCAAGGAGGTCGAGAGCGGCAGGATCACGGCGGCACTCGATGTCACCGACCCCGAACCGCTGCCGGCCGGGCATCCGCTGTGGCACGCTCCCGGTGTCCTGATCAGCCCCCATGTCGGAGGTTCCACTTCCGCCTTCATGCCGAGGGCGAAGCGGTTGATCGCGGGGCAGCTGCGGCGGTTCGCGGCGGGCGAGGAGCAGGCCAACGTCCTGCTCACCACCGGCTGACCGGCCGAGCTGGGCCGGCCGGGTGGTACGCGCCCCCGACACGCGCTGCCTGCAAGCCCCTGGACCGTCACGGAGAGTACTGCGACCCTGTCCCTGAGTGACCGTCCTGGTGTATCGTCCCGGAGCGGGGGGACTGCGTCGAGTACGGGCTGACGCTGGGGAGCGAAGTGACGGGTCATCAGATTCCGAGGGGGGCGACGGGTGAAGCACGGCCGGAGGACCGACGATCCGACGCGGCGACGCCGCCTCCGGCGAGCCTTCCGCACCTCGCCGCCGGCCTCGCGCGTTCCGTGCCGGACCAGGCCGCGCCGCATCGCGCGCCCCGAACCGCCGAGCCACCGGACCCCGGACCGGAGGCCGGGTCGGACACCGACCCGGCTCCCGGGCCGGGCGCCGGACCGCGCACCGGACCGGACCGCCGGGCCGAGGGGCGCGGTGCCGAACCACCGGGCGCGGGCGCTCGCCCCGGCGACGCCACGGCCCCGGCCACCCGTGCCGCCGCGCCGCACGGCGCGCCCGCGGCGCACGGCGCCCCCGCTCCTCATGGCGACTTCACGCCACACGGCGCCTGCGAGGCCTGTGGCGCCGCCGCGCCGGAGCCGCCCGCCCCGGTCGGACGGAAGCCGGGCGCCGCACCGGAACCGGTCGCCCCTGCCGTACCGAAGCCGGGCGCCGCACCGGAGCCGGTCGCCCCTGCCGTACCGAAGCCGGGCGCCGCACCGGAGCCGGTCGCCCCTGCCGTACGGAAGCCGGGCGCCGCACCCGAGCGGGCCGCCCCGGCCGTACGGGACCCCGCCGGCCCCCACGACTGCGACGGGCACGCCCCCGGCGGCACCGACGAGCCGCCGGCGCGGCCGCACGACGCGGCCGGGTGCGGTGGCGCGGCGCCGGAGGGACCGGTGAGCGCGCCCGGGGCGGTCCTCGCACGGCGCCCCGTCGCCGGAGCGGGCGACACCGGACACCCGGACCCCGGGCGGCCCGGCTTCGGCTCGCTCCTCGCCCAGATCGCCCTGGTGGTGATCTGCGCGGGCTACACGACCGGCGCCTCGCTCGGCTGGGGATCACCGGAACTCGCGCTCTTCATGGGCGACTTCGGACTCAGCGCCGCCGCCCTCACCGCCGCGGTCTCCTGCTTCCTCTACGGGCGCGCCCACCGCGGCAGCGCCCGCCCCGCCTGGCTGCTCTTCGCGTTCTCCTCGTTCATGGCCTCAGCGGGCAACGCCGTGTGGGGGTGGTACGAGGTCGTGCTCCGCACGGAGGTGCCCGACTCCTCCATCGCCGACCTCTTCTTCTTACTCTTCGCTCCGCCGGCCATCGTCGGCCTGCTCGTCCTGGCCAAGAAACCCGTCACCCGGGCCGGCTGGGTCTGCCTGGCGCTCGACGCCTGGCTCATCGGGGGCTCGCTCCTCACGCTCTCCTGGAGCCTCGCCCTCGCCCGCACCGCCCACTTCCAGAACGAGCCGGTCGCCCAGGCGGCACTGTCGCTCGCGTACCCGCTGCTCGACATCGTCCTCGTGAGCATGGTCCTGGTGCTGCACTTCCGGCGCTCGCAGGCGAACCGCTCGGCGACCAACACCGCGATCGCCGCCCTCGCCCTGACCGTGCTGTGCGACGCGCTGTTCACCTCGCCGCTGCTGCGCGAGAACTACGCCTCGGGCCAACTGCTCGACGCCGGCTGGTTCGCCGGCTCCCTGCTGCTCGCCTACGCGCCCTGGGGCGTGCGCCGCATCCCGGACAGCGCCGTCACCGCGCGCGGGCCGTGGCTGCACAGCCGTCCGGTCGCCGGCTCGCTCGCCGCCCTCACGCCGTACCTCGCCGCCGCGGTCTGCACCCTCGGCATCCTGTACAACGTCGTGGAAGGGCGCCGGGTCGACCGCGTCGTCGTCCTCACCGGCTGCACGGTGGTCCTCGCCCTGGTCGTACGGCAGGGCATCATGCTCCTCGACAACATCGCCCTGACCCACGAACTGGCCCAGAAGGAGAACCACTTCCGGTCGCTCGTGCAGGGTTCGAGCGACGTCATCATGATCGCCGCGCCGACCGGGATCCTCCGCTACGTCAGCCCGGCCGCCTCCGGGGTGTACGGACGGGACGCCGAGGAGCTGATCGGCTCCGAGCTCGCCTCGCTCATCCATCCCGAGGACCTCGGCGCCGTCGTCCACGAGGTCCGGCGCTTCCTGGCCGTCACACCCGCCGAGGAGCCCACCACCCGGATCGAGTGCCGCTTCCGCTCGGGCCGCGGCGACTGGCTGAACGTCGAGTCCACGGTCAACCGGCACCAGGGCGGACTGATCTTCAACAGCCGGGACGTCACCGAACGCGTCAGGCTCCAGGCGCAGTTGCAGCACAACGCCGAGCACGACCCGCTCACCGACCTGCCCAACCGGGCGCTCTTCACCCGGCGGGTCCGGCAGGCCCTCAGCGGCCGCCGCGCCTCCGATCCCGGCACCGCCGTGCTCTTCATCGACCTCGACGGCTTCAAGGGCGTCAACGACCGCCTCGGCCACCAGGCGGGCGACGACCTCCTCGTCCAGGCCGCCCGCCGCCTCCACGACTCGGTGCGCGCGGGGGACACCGCCGCCCGGCTCGGCGGCGACGAGTTCGCCGCCCTCATCCTCGGGGACGGCGGCCGCGACCAGGCGGCCCGCCAGAAGCAGGTCCAGGAGATCGCCGACCGGCTCCGCCTCACCCTCTCCCGGCCCTACCGCGTCGACGGGGGCAACGAGGTGCGGGTCGCCGCCTCCATCGGCGTCGCCTTCGCCGAGCCCGGCATCGAGGCCGGCGACCTCCTGCGCAACGCCGACCTCGCCATGTACCGCGCCAAGGCGGCCGGCAAGGACCGCGTCGAGCTCTACGCGCCCCAGATGCAGGCCGAGGTGGTCCGCCGGACGGAGCTGGCCGCCCGGCTGCGCACCGCCCTCCACGACGGCGAGTTCGCCCTGCTCCACCAGCCCGTCGTCGACCTCGCCACGGGCCGGATCTCCGCCGTCAGCGCCCAGGCGCGCTGGCGGTCGGCCCAGGGCATCCTCTTCACCCCCGCCGAGTACCTCCGGGTCACCGACGACAGCGAGCGCACCGCCGAGCTCGGCCGCTGGCTGCTCGAAGAGGCCGTCGAGCAGGCGGCCGAGCGGGCGGGAATCGGCCATCGCACCCCCGTGTCCATCCGGATCTCGGCCCGCCGCCTCCTGGACCGCTCGCTGCCCCTCGGCTCGATCGAGTCCCTGCTCACCCGGCACGGGCTGCCGTCCGGTTCGCTGATCGTCGAGCTCGCCGACAGCGACCCCCGGACCCCGCTCGACGAGCTGGAGCAGCGCCTGGTCACCCTGCGCCGTCTCGGGGTGCGGATCGCGCTCGACGGATTCGGCAGCGGACATGTGGCGATCAACGCCCTCCGCAGGCTTCCCGTCGACATACTGAAGCTGGACCGGGGACTCGTCGAGGGCGTCGTCGAGTCGGCCCGGCTCCGCAAGATCACCCGCGGGGTGCTCCGCATCGCCGACGAGCTCGGGATGCAGACCGTCGCCGAGGGGGTCGACGTACCGGAGCAGGTCGTCGCCCTGCGGGCGATGGGCTGCACCCACGCCCAGGGCATGGCCTTCTCGGGCCCGCTCGACGAGTACCGGCTGCGCAGGGCGCTCGTGCGGGACGAGTACCCGCTGCCCGGAGCGGTCCCCGTGCGGGTCGGAAACCGTCCCCCGTTCCGCTCAAATACTGAGACGCCCGTCCCACCCACTTGACAGTGGTGAGGGCTGAGAGGGAGGGTCATTGCCATGCGCACCCGAATTCTCGTACTTGGAAAGCGCGTCGGCTGAAGCAGGGCCACGGTAGGCCCCGCTTGAAACGCACCCGACGCGCTCCCCTCGCTTGCCTCACGGCACGAGGGGTTTTTTGTTGCACTGGCTCACCCCAAAGTCGTCCCAAACCCTCGTAAAACCTCTGCTTCGAGAAGAGATGCTGATGACCGACCAGGCCACCGGGCACCATCCGCAGCCGCGGCCCCGTAGCGGCGCTCAGACCGCCACCGCCGTCGAGCACGTCACGGGCGCGCAGTCCCTCATCCGCTCTCTCGAAGAGGTGGGCGCCGACACCATCTTCGGTCTCCCCGGTGGCTGCATCCTCCCGGCCTACGACCCGCTGATGGACTCGAAGAAGGTGCGCCACATCCTGGTCCGCCACGAGCAGGGCGCGGGCCACGCGGCCACCGGCTACGCCCAGGCGACCGGCAAGGTCGGCGTCTGCATGGCGACCTCGGGACCCGGTGCGACCAACCTCGTCACCCCGATCGCCGACGCGCACATGGACTCGGTGCCGCTCGTCGCGATCACCGGCCAGGTCGCCTCGAAGGCGATCGGCACGGACGCCTTCCAGGAGGCGGACATCTGCGGCATCACGATGCCGATCACCAAGCACAACTTCCTGGTCACCAAGGCCGACGACATCCCGCGGACCATCGCCGAGGCCTTCCACATCGCCTCCACCGGCCGCCCCGGCCCGGTCCTGGTCGACATCGCCAAGGACGCCCTGCAGGCGAAGACCACCTTCAGCTGGCCGCCGCAGACCGACCTGCCCGGCTACCGCCCGGTGACCAAGCCGCACGCCAAGCAGATCCGCGAGGCCGCCAAGCTGATCAGCGCGGCCAAGCGCCCCGTCCTGTACGTCGGCGGCGGCGTGATCAAGGCCGGCGCCACCGCCGAGCTGAAGATCCTCGCCGAACTCACCGGCGCCCCCGTCACCACCACCCTGATGGCGCTCGGCGCCTTCCCGGACAGCCACCCGCTGCACGTGGGCATGCCCGGCATGCACGGCGCGGTCACCGCCGTCACCGCGCTGCAGAAGTCCGACCTGATCATCGCCCTCGGCGCCCGCTTCGACGACCGCGTCACCGGCAAGCTCGACAGCTTCGCCCCGTACGCCAAGATCGTCCACGCGGACATCGACCCGGCCGAGATCGGCAAGAACCGCACCGCCGACGTCCCGATCGTCGGTGACGCCCGCGAGGTCATCGCCGACCTGGTCCAGGCCGTCCAGGCCGAGCACAGCGAGGGCAACAAGGGCGACTACACCGCCTGGTGGAGCGACCTGAACCGCTGGCGCGAGACCTACCCGCTCGGCTACGACATGCCGGACGACGGCAGCCTCTCGCCGCAGCAGGTCATCCAGCGCATCGGCGAGCTCACCCCCGACGACACGATCTTCGCCGCGGGCGTCGGCCAGCACCAGATGTGGGCCGCCCACTTCATCGACTACGAGCGCCCGGCCACCTGGCTGAACTCCGGCGGCCTCGGGACGATGGGGTACGCGGTCCCCGCCGCGATGGGCGCCAAGGCCGGCATGCCCGACCGTCCGGTCTGGGCGATCGACGGCGACGGCTGCTTCCAGATGACCAATCAGGAGCTCACCACCTGCGCCCTGAACAACATCCCGATCAAGGTCGCCATCATCAACAACGGCGCCCTCGGGATGGTCCGCCAGTGGCAGACCCTCTTCTACAACCAGCGCTACTCGAACACCGTCCTGCACTCCGGCCCGGACGACATCCAGGCGAACAAGGGCACTCGCGTCCCCGACTTCGTCAAGCTGTCCGAGGCCATGGGCTGTGTCGCCCTGCGCTGTGAGGACCCGGCCGACCTGGACAAGGTCATCGCCGAGGCCAACGCCATCAACGACCGCCCCGTCGTCATCGACTTCATCGTCCACGAGGACGCCCAGGTCTGGCCGATGGTCGCCGCCGGCACCTCGAACGACGAGGTTATGGCCGCCCGGGGCGTCCGCCCCGACTTCGGCGACGGCGAAGACGACTGAAGCGCGGAACGAAGCAGAGCGAAAAGGAAGAGACCCAGACCATGTCCACCAAGCACACGCTCTCCGTTCTCGTCGAGAACACGCCCGGCATCCTCGCCCGGATCGCCGCCCTGTTCTCGCGCCGCGGCTTCAACATCGACTCCCTCGCCGTGGGCATCACCGAGCACCCCGACATCTCCCGCATCACCATCGTGGTCAGTGTCGAGGACCTGCCCCTGGAGCAGGTGACCAAGCAGCTCAACAAGCTGGTCAACGTCCTGAAGATCGTCGAACTCGAGCCCAGCGCTGCGATCCAGCGCGAGCTCGTCCTGGTGAAGGTCCGCGCCGACAACGAGACCCGCTCCCAGATCGTAGAGATCGTCCAGCTGTTCCGCGCCAAGACCGTGGACGTCTCGCCCGAGGCGGTCACCATCGAGGCCACCGGTTCGAGTGACAAGCTGGACGCGATGCTCAAGATGCTGGAGCAGTTCGGCATCAAGGAGCTCGTGCAGTCCGGCACGATCGCCATAGGGCGTGGTTCCCGGTCCATCACGGACCGGTCCCTCCGGGCCCTCGACCGCAGCGCCTGAGAATCATCGCCTCAGAGTCGTCGGAGGTCGACCGGCGGTCCGTCCGCCGGTCCGACTGACGAGACCCGAAAACTTTCCTCCCGCTCCCCGCCGTACGGTGGGACGCAACACCAGCACCTCAAGGAGATACCCAGTGGCCGAGCTGTTCTACGACGACGACGCCGACCTGTCCATCATCCAGGGCCGCAAGGTCGCGGTGATCGGATACGGCAGCCAGGGCCACGCCCACGCGCTGTCGCTCCGTGACTCCGGTGTCGACGTCCGCGTCGGTCTGCAGGAGGGCTCGAAGTCCAAGGCCAAGGCCGAGGAGCAGGGCCTGCGCGTGGTCTCCGTCGCCGAGGCCGCCGCCGAGGCCGACCTCATCATGATCCTGACCCCGGACCCGATCCAGGCCCAGGTCTACGAGGAGTCCATCAAGGACAACCTGAAGGAGGGCGACGCGCTCTTCTTCGGCCACGGTCTGAACGTCCGTTACGGCTTCATCAAGGTGCCCGAGGGCGTCGACGTCGCCCTGGTCGCCCCGAAGGGCCCGGGCCACCTGGTCCGTCGTCAGTACGAGGAGGGCCGCGGCGTTCCGTGCATCGCGGCCGTCGAGCAGGACGCGACCGGCAACGCCTTCGCGCTGGCGCTCTCGTACGCCAAGGGCATCGGCGGCACCCGCGCCGGCGTCATCAAGACGACCTTCACCGAGGAGACCGAGACCGACCTCTTCGGCGAGCAGGCCGTTCTCTGCGGCGGCACCGCGGCGCTGGTCAAGGCGGGCTTCGAGACCCTGACCGAGGCCGGCTACCAGCCGGAGATCGCGTACTTCGAGTGCCTCCACGAGCTGAAGCTCATCGTCGACCTCATGTACGAGGGCGGCCTGGAGAAGATGCGCTGGTCGGTCTCCGAGACCGCCGAGTGGGGCGACTACGTCACCGGCCCGCGGATCATCACGGACGCCACCAAGGCCGAGATGAAGAAGGTCCTCGCGGAGATCCAGGACGGCACCTTCGCCAAGGAGTGGATGGCCGAGTACCACGGCGGTCTGAAGAAGTACAACGAGTACAAGACCCAGGACGAGAACCACCTCCTGGAGACCACCGGCAAGGAGCTGCGCAAGCTCATGAGCTGGGTGAACGACGAGGAGGCGTAAGCCTCCGGGACCGGGGCCGGACACACCGTCCGGCCCCGGTCCGCATCGTTGGACACCCCGTCCAACCACGGACGGGTGATCCTTCCAACGAGGCGCATGCTCGGCGCCGACGCACCACTACACTGCTCAACAACATTCGCGTTCAGGCCCACAGCGTCGTGCGCTTTCACGCGGCAAGCCCCCTCCACCGCCTGCGGCCGTCGGGACGGCCGTCCGCACTGGATCTGTGAGGACTCACGTGAGCTCGAAACCCGTCGTACTCATCGCTGAAGAGCTGTCGCCCGCCACCGTCGACGCCCTGGGCCCGGACTTCGAGATCCGGCACTGCAACGGCGCGGACCGCGCCGAACTGCTGCCCGCCATCGCCGACGTGGACGCGATCCTGGTCCGTTCCGCGACCAAGGTCGACGCCGAGGCCATCGCCGCCGCCACCAAGCTGCGGGTCGTCGCCCGCGCCGGCGTCGGTCTGGACAACGTGGACGTCTCCGCCGCCACCAAGGCCGGCGTCATGGTCGTCAACGCCCCGACGTCGAACATCGTCACCGCCGCCGAGCTCGCGTGCGGTCTGCTGGTCGCCACCGCGCGCAACATCCCGCAGGCCAACACCGCGCTGAAGAACGGCGAGTGGAAGCGCTCCAAGTACACGGGCGTCGAGCTGAGCGAGAAGACCCTCGGCGTCGTCGGCCTCGGCCGCATCGGTGTCCTGGTCGCCCAGCGCATGTCGGCGTTCGGCATGAAGATCGTCGCGTACGACCCCTACGTGCAGCCCGCCCGCGCCGCCCAGATGGGGGTGAAGCTGCTGGCCCTGGACGAGCTCCTGGAGGTCGCCGACTTCATCACCGTCCACCTGCCGAAGACCCCCGAGACCCTCGGTCTCATCGGCGACGAGGCGCTGCACAAGGTCAAGCCCTCGGTCCGGATCGTCAACGCCGCGCGCGGCGGGATCGTCGACGAGGCGGCGCTGTACTCGGCGCTCAAGGAGGGCCGGGTCGCCGGCGCCGGCCTCGACGTGTACGCGAAGGAGCCCTGCACGGACTCCCCGCTCTTCGAGCTCGACCAGGTCGTCTGCACCCCGCACCTCGGCGCGTCCACGGACGAGGCCCAGGAGAAGGCCGGTATCGCCGTCGCCCGCTCGGTGCGCCTGGCGCTCGCCGGTGAGCTCGTGCCGGACGCGGTCAACGTCCAGGGCGGTGTCATCGCCGAGGACGTCAAGCCGGGTCTGCCGCTCGCCGAGAAGCTCGGCCGGATCTTCACCGCCCTCGCGGGCGAGGTCGCGGCCCGCCTCGACGTCGAGGTGTACGGCGAGATCACCCAGCACGATGTGAAGGTGCTCGAACTCTCCGCGCTCAAGGGCGTGTTCGAGGACGTGGTCGACGAGACCGTGTCGTACGTCAACGCCCCGCTGTTCGCGCAGGAGCGCGGTGTCGAGGTGCGCCTGACGACGAGCTCCGAGTCGCCCGACCACCGCAACGTGGTCACCGTGCGCGGCACGCTCTCGAACGGCGAGGAGGTCGCGGTCTCCGGCACGCTCGCCGGCCCCAAGCACCTCCAGAAGATCGTCGCCGTCGGCGACTTCGACGTGGACGTGGCGCTCGCCGACCACATGGTCGTGCTGCGCTACGAGGACCGTCCGGGTGTCGTCGGCACCGTCGGCCGGATCCTCGGCGAGGCCGGTCTGAACATCGCGGGCATGCAGGTGGCGCGCGCGGAGGAGGGCGGCGAGGCGCTCGTCGTCCTCACCGTGGACGACACCGTCCCGGCCGCGGTGCTCGCGGAGATCTCGGCCGAGATCGGTGCCGCCTCGGCCCGCTCGGTCAACCTGATCTGACGCCTCACCCCGCACGATCTCGTGCCCGCACGACCTCGTACCCGGTCGATAGACGCTCGTCTTACACAAGCGTCTATCGACCGGGTACAGTGCTGTCATGGGACACAAGGAAGACCTGCTCGAAGGCGCCAAGCGCTGCCTCCTGGAGAAGGGGTACGGGCGGACCACGGCCCGTGACATCGTCGCCGCCTCCGGCACCAACCTCGCCTCCATCGGCTACCACTACGGCTCCAAGGAGGCCCTGCTCCAGCAGGCCTTCCTCGCCGTCACCGAGGAGTGGGGCGAGGCGGTCGGCCCCGCGGGCAGCGGCGAGGCGAAGCGGGAGCTGCCGGCCGACCCGTACCAGCGCTTCCATGCCGTCTGGGAGCAGGTCATCGCCGCGGCCGGGGCCAGCCGGCCCGTCTGGAAGCTCCAGACCGAGATCGTCACCCGGCTCGACGACGACGAGAAGCTGCGCGAGGCGATCAAGGAGCCTCAGCGCGAGGGGCGGCTCGGCATGGCCGAGGGCTTCCTCGGCATCGACCCGGAGGCGGAGCCGGAGAAGGCCAGGGTGGCCGGCCTGCTCTGCCAGGCCCTCGTGGCCGGCGTGATGATCCAGTGGATGGTCGACCCGGACACCGCGCCGACGGCGGACGACCTCACGGAGGGCCTCAAGGTGCTCATGGGGGAGCAGGACTGACGTCATGTCAGGGGCGACGGCGGCACGGGAGGGGGGCCGCGCGAGCGTACGGCGGAGACCGCGCGGCCCCCTGACACCCCGAGAACGTGCGGGGGAGTGGACCCGCTGCCCGTCGGCGCACGCCGAGAGCGGCTCCCGCCCGGGAGCTTCGCGCGTCCGCCCGCCTCCGGAACGGCCCCCGCCCGTCCGGCCCCTCCGGTCCGCCGTCCCTCCCCGCCGCCGCACCCGGCGGGACGGGCGGCCGCACCCCGCGCGGCGGCGGCACGCACCACCGCAACGGACCCGAAGAAGGCCCTCGTGGACAGAACGCGCATGTCCTCCTCCCGCCCCGTCCCTCCGCGCCGCGCCGACATCCCCTCCGCGGCCGTCCCGCCGCGCCGCGCCGCAAGCACCGGCGCCGTCCTGGGCGCGATCCTCGACCACGGACGTCCTCGACCGGATCGACACGATCGTGCCGCCGGGCACGAACCTGTCGGCCCGGGACGGCGGATACGTGCCGCCCGCGCTGGCGGAGCCGGAGCTGCGCCGCCGCCCGCGCCCCTGACGGCTCGGTTCGGAGCCGGGCCACCGCGCCCCTGACGGGGTCGGTTCGGAGCCGGGCCGCCATGTCCCCGACGGCATGGTTCGGAGCCGGGCCGCCGTGTTCCCGACGGCGTGGTTCAGAGCCGCGCCGACTTCAGGGACATGTGGAGCAGCAGGCGGTCCTCGCCGTCGTCCAGGTCGAGGCCCGTGAGCTGCTCGACCCGGGACAGCCGGTAGTAGAGGGTCTGGCGGTGGATGCCCAGGGCCGCCGCCGTGCGGCCCGCCTGGCCCGCGTTGTCGAGGAACACCTCGGCGGTGCGGGCCAGTTCGGCGTGGGCGGGGGCGACGAGCGGGGCGACGACCGGGTCGACCTCGGGGTGGTAGAGCGCCGCGAGCAGGCGGTACGGGCCGATCCCTGCCCACTCCGCGACCGGGCCGAGGGTCGGCTGGGCGGTGGCGGCACGGGCCGCCGTGTTGGCCTCGCGCCAGGCCGCCGGCAGGTCCGCGAGGCCCCGGCGGGGGGTGGCGACGCCGGCCGGGACGGCGCCGCGCAGCCGGTCGGCGGCCGCGCGGGCGGGGGCGAGGTCCTCGGGCGTGCGCAGCCGTACGAGGACGGCCAGGGACTCGCCGGACTCGCCCTCCGGGAGGACGGCGACCGCCGCCGCGGCGGCGACCGACCGGATCGAGGGGGCCTCGCCCTGCCAGGGGGTCACGCAGACGACGGCGTGCAGTCCGTCCGCGCTGGGGCCGAGGGCCACCCGGAGGGTCGCGACGGCCATGTCGCTCTGCCAGCCGCGCCCGGCGGTCAGGGCCGCGGCGAACTCGCGCGAGAGGTCGGCGTCCGCGCGCTCCTCGTCGGCGAGGAGGTCGCCGATCCGGGTGGCGACCTCCATCGCGGCCGTGAGCTGTGCGGGCGTGGGACCGGGCTCGGCGTCGAGCAGCCAGACGTACCCCAGGACGACCCCCCGATGGCGTACGGGCAGGCAGACGCGGTCGCGGAACACCCCGGCGTCCGGGGCGGCCGGGATGCGGACCGGGCCGGTCGCCCGGGTGATGCCGAAGCCCTCGAACCAGGCGCGGACCGCCGGGGTCGACTTCCGGGTCAGGATCGACCGCGTCCGGACGGGGTCCATCGCGGTGTCGTCGTCGCTGTCGTGGGCGCCGAAGGCGATCAGACCGAAATCGCGGTTCTCCAGCGTCGCCGGTGCGCCGAGCAGCGCGGAGATCTCGTCCACCAGTTCTTGGTAATCGCCCTTCACAGCGCCATTCTCGCACCCTCTCAGACATATGTATGAGATGCCGCGCACGGATGCGTGACAGCTGTAGATGGCGGACGATCGGAGCGATCCATAGGTTTCACGGTGGTTCTTCGTGCTGTTCCCGTTTTCTTACGAAAGATCGGGTACGGCCCCTTCGTCACCCTGTCCTTCTGGAGGTCCCCGTGCTGGGTCCCGTGATCCTCGCCGCGTCGCGCAGCGACAAGATGCGCCGTTTCGTGTCGGCCGCCCCCGGGACCAAGCAGGTCGTCGCCCGCTTCATCGCCGGTGAGTCGGTCGGCGACGTCGTCCCGATCGTCCAGGAGCTGAGCGACCGCGGCCTGGAGGTCACCCTCGACGTCGTCGGTGAGGACATCACCACCGTCGAGCAGTCGTACGCCGCCCGGGACGCCTACCTGGAGCTCATCGGCCGTCTCAAGGAGCTGGGCCTCGGCGAGCGCGCCGAGATGTCCGTGAAGCTCTCCATGTTCGGCCAGTCCCTGGAGAACGGCCACGAGCTGGCCCTCGCCAACGTCCGCCCGGTCGTCGAGGCCGCGGCCGAGATCGGCACCACGGTCACCCTGGACGCCGAGGACCACACCACCCTCGACTCGATGTTCGCCATCCACGAGGAGCTGCGGAAGACCCACCCGCAGACCGGCTGTGTCATCCAGGCCTACCTCTTCCGCACCGAGGACGACGCCCGCCGCCTCGCCGCGAACGGCTCCCGCGTCCGGATCGTGAAGGGCGCCTACAAGGAGCCTGCCTCCGTCGCGATCCAGGACAAGCCCGAGATCGACAAGGCGTACGTCCGGATCATGAACATCCTGATGGACGGCGAGGGCTACCCGATGATCGGCTCCCACGACCCGCGCCTGATCTCCATCGGCCAGGAGCTCGCCCGCCGTGCCGGGCGCAAGCTGGACGAGTACGAGTTCCAGATGCTGTACGGCATCCGCAGCGAGGAGCAGCACCGGCTGGCCGCCGAGGGACACCGCATGCGCGTGTACACCGCCTACGGCACCGACTGGTACGGCTACTTCATGCGCCGCCTCGCGGAGAAGCCGGCCAACCTCCTCTTCTTCGTCCGCTCCATCCTCACCAAGGGCTGAGCCCACCTCTCACAAGGAGTCACGAGACTTATGGACGCTGTCACCCAGGTCCCCGCTCCGGTCAACGAGCCGGTGCACAGCTACGCCCCCGGCTCCCCCGAGCGCGCCCGCCTCGAGATCAAGCTCAAGGAGCTGGCCGAGAACCCGCGCGAGCTGCCGATGACCATCGGCGGCGTGAAGCGCCTCGGCGGCGGCGAGGAGTTCAAGGTCGTCCAGCCGCACAACCACAAGGCCGTCATCGGCACCTTCCGCGGCGCCACCACGCAGGACGCCCAGGACGCCGTCGACGCGGCCCTGGCCGCGGCCCCCGCCTGGCGCGCGATGGCCTTCGACGACCGTGCCGCGATCATCCTGCGCGCCGCCGAGCTGCTCGCCGGCCCGTGGCGCGAGACGCTGGCCGCGTCCACCATGCTCGGCCAGTCGAAGACCGCCCAGCAGGCCGAGATCGACACCCCGTGCGAGCTCGTCGACTTCTGGCGCTTCAACGTGGCGTACGCCCGCCAGATCCTGGCCGAGCAGCCGCCGGCGAACTCCCCGGGTGTGTGGAACCGTCTGGACCACCGCCCGCTCGAGGGCTTCGTCTACGCGATCACGCCGTTCAACTTCACCGCCATCGCGGGCAACCTGCCCACCGCCCCCGCCCTCATGGGCAACGTGGTGGTCTGGAAGCCGTCCCCGACGCAGACCCACTCCGCCGTGCTCCTCATGGAGCTCCTGGAGGAGGCCGGCCTGCCGAAGGGCGTCATCAACCTGGTGACCGGCGACGGCATCGCCGTCTCCGAGGTGGCCCTGAACCACCCCGACCTGGCCGGCATCCACTTCACCGGTTCGACCAAGACCTTCCAGCACCTGTGGAAGACGGTCGGCACCAACATCGAGAAGTACCGCTCGTACCCGCGGATCGTCGGCGAGACCGGCGGCAAGGACTTCGTCGTCGCGCACCCCAGCGCCGACCGCGCCATCCTGAAGACCGCGCTGACCCGTGGCTCCTTCGAGTTCCAGGGCCAGAAGTGCTCCGCGTCCTCGCGCGCCTACGTTCCGGCCTCCATCTGGAACGACGGCTTCAAGGAGGAGTTCGCGGCCGAGGTCGACGGCATCACCATGGGTGACGTCACCGACCTGTCGAACTTCATCGGCGCCGTCATCGACGAGCGCTCGTTCGCCAAGAACAAGGCCGCGATCGACCGTGCCGCGGCCGACCCGACCTGCACGATCATCGCCGGTGGCACGTACGACGACTCGGTGGGCTACTTCGTCCGCCCGACCGTCATCGCCTGCACCGACCCGGAGAACGAGGTCTTCAAGGCCGAGTACTTCGGCCCGATCCTGGCGATCCACGTGTACGAGGACGACCAGTACGACGCGATGCTGACCCAGATGGAGTCGGTCTCGGACTACGCCCTCACCGGCTCGGTCATCTCCGGCGACCGCGCGGCGGCCGCGTACACGATGGAGAAGCTCCGCTTCGCCGCGGGCAACTTCTACATCAACGACAAGTCGACCGGCGCCGTCGTCGGCCAGCAGCCCTTCGGCGGCGGCCGCGCCTCGGGTACGAACGACAAGGCCGGCGCCCCGCAGAACCTGATGCGCTGGACGCTGACCCGCGCCATCAAGGAGACGCTGGTCCCGCCGACCGAGTACGGCTACCCCCACATGGGCTGACGCCCCCCGCCTCCGCCCGGAGGCCCGCCGCGCGAGCGGCCCCTGATCACCGCCCCCCTCCTCGGTCCCCCAACCTGAGGACGGGGGCGGTTCTCATGCGGGGGGCTTACGCTGCTGGTAGGGGGCTCGGTGAGGAGGCACGACATGCCCGGTTCGACGACACTCGGCCCCGGGCACGGGGTCGACGCGATCGAGCACCTCGACGCGCTGCGGATGCTGTCCCTGATGAAGGAGCTGCACCGGATGCTGACCGTGCCAGGGCCCGAACAGCTCACGGACGCGCAGATCGCGACCCTGCTCGAAGCCGACGGCCGCCATCGCGAGGGCCTCACCGACTGGGTGGAGCGCATGGCCCGCGACCTGGAGAGGGCTACGGCCTGACGGGGACGCGCCGCGCGAGGAAGTCGCCGATCAGGGCGGCGATCGCCGGCGCGTGCGTCTCCAGGGCGAAGTGGCCCGTGGGAAGAAGGTGGATCTCGGCGTCCGGGAGGTCGCGGCGGAAGGCTTCGGCGCCCGCCGGGACGAAGACCTGGTCGCCTTCGCCCCAGACCGCGAGGAGCGGGACCCGGCTGGTGCGGAAGTACTCCTGGAAGGCCGGGTAGAGGGCGAAGTTGGAGCCGTAGTCGGCGATCAGGCCGAGCTGGATCTCGTCCTGGCCCTCGCGGGCCATCAGGGCGGCGTCGTGGTGCCAGGCGCCGGGGTCGAGAAGGTCGCGGTACTCGGCCGGTACGCCCGTCTCGTACTGCCAGCGGATGCCGTCCAGGGAGCGGATGGCGCGCACCGGCTCCTCCGTCTCGGGGGTGCGCTCCTCGATCAGCGCGAGGACCGGCGCCCAGGCCTCGGCGCCGAGGCCCTCCTCGTACGCGTTGCCGTTCTGGCTGATGATCGCGGTGATCCGCTCCGGGTGGGCGAGGGCGAGGCGCAGGCCGATGGGCGAGCCGTAGTCCTGGATGTAGAGCGCGAACCGGTCCAGGCCCAGTGCCTCGGTGAACTCTGCGGTGAGAGACGCCAGTTCGGCGAATGTGTAGTCGAAGTCGGCGGCGTCGGGAGCCGCGCTGCGGCCGAAGCCCAGGTGGTCGGGGGCGATCAGGCGGTAGGAGTCGGCGAGCCGCGGGATCAGGTCGCGGAACATGTGCGAGCTGGTGGGGAAGCCGTGCAGCAGCAGGAGGACAGGGGCGTCGGCGGGGCCCGCCTCGCGGTAGGCGATCTCGTGGTCGCGGACCTTGACGGTGCGGTGGTGGGTCGGCAGCACGGTGCTCGTCATCTCTAACCCCTTAGGTGCGTGTCACTGGTTATGGAATGACTCAAGCAGGCGACGGCTAACCTGTCAATGACTTTTTAAAGGTTAGAAATGGACGTGTGGGAGTCTGGGCGCATGACCGTGAGGACCGCGCCCACCCATGAACTCGGGGCCGACCGGCTCCGCTCCGTACGCGCGTTGCTCGACGCCGCCTTCGACGGAGACTTCTCCGACGACGACTGGGACCATGCGCTCGGCGGCGTCCACGCCTGGATCGAGGACGAGGACGGCATCGCCGCTCACGGTGCCGTCGTCATGCGCCGCGCCCTCCATCGCGGGCGTTCGCACCGCGTCGGGTACGTCGAAGGCGTCGCCGTCCGCGCCGGCCTCAGGCGCCGGGGGCTCGCCGGAGCCGTCATGGCCGAGCTGGAGCGGGTCATCGACGGGGCGTACGTCTTCGGGGCGCTCGGCGCCTCGGACGCCGGGGCCGCGCTCTACCGGGGGCGCGGCTGGCAGGTCTGGGAAGGCCGCATCGAAGCCGTCGGGCCCGAGGGGATCGTCCACCTCGCGGAGGAGGAGGGGTACGTCTACCTCCGTCCGGCGGCCGGCCGGGCACTGCCCGATCCGGCCGCGGCGCTCCTCTTCGACTGGCGGGACGGCGACGTGATGTGAGGGAGGGTCAGGAGGACTTCGCGCGGTCCTGGTCCACCCGTCCCCTGGCCGTCTCCAGCTGGGAGGTGACCAGGGCGAAGACCATGGAGGCGAGGGCGATGGTGATCGCGAGCCCGCCCGTGCCGAGCGTCCCGATGAAGGTCGCCGCCATCGCGCCGCCGACCACCACGAGCCACACCGCGAGCAGCGCCTTGCCCCGGCGGCTCAGGAACAGCTGCCGGAGCGGGGCGGCCGGCCGGGTCTCCAGGGCGCCCGCCGGGCCCGCCGTCGCCGCGCGCGGCCGCTTGAAGTAGCCGTAGACCAGCCACTCGCCGCACAGCTCCCAGCCCTCGGGCTCCAGCTCGGCGAGGACCTTGGCGCGGCGCCGGGCGCCGATGATCTCGCGGCGGTACTCCCAGCGCAGCGCGGCCGTCGCGGAGCGGCGGCAGACGAACCGGCCGAGGGAGTCCAGGGACTCCACCTCCCAGCCCTGGTCGCCGTGGACGGCGAGCATCCGGCGGTCGTTGAAGAGGTCGGCCGTCCAGGTCCAGCTCTCCGCCGTCCCGTCCGGCTCGCCCGGCAGCGGCGCGAGCCCCCCGAGCTGGGCGGCGAAGGCGGCGGCCGGCCCGAACTCCTCCTGCGGGCGCGTGCCCGTCCCGGAGAGGTGTCCCCGCAGGTCCTCGACGGTGGCGGCGATCTGCTCCGCCGGCACGCCCGTGGTGCGCAGCGCGTCGGCGAGTTCGGCGAAGTAGCGGTCGGATTCCGTGGTCATGCGGTGGTTCCCCCTGGGTGGAGCGTGGTCTCGACGGCGCGGTGGAAGCGCAGCCAGTCGCGGCTTTCGGCGGCGAGGTGCTCGCGCCCCCGCTCGGTGAGCCGGTAGTAGCGGCGTCCCGGGCCGCGCTCGGCGGCGCGGAACTCGGCCTCCACCAGACCCGCTTCCTCCAGGCGGTTCAGTACGGGATAGAGCGTCCCGCCCTTGATCTCGCCGAGGCCCGCCTCGGCGAGCGCCTTGGCGATCTCGTACCCGTAGCTCTCGCCGTCGGTCAGGCGGGAGAGGACGAGCAGGTCGAGGACTCCCTTGAGCCAGCTGGATCTGCGGTCTGCGGCCATGGGTGTATTGGAGCACCAGCTAGGTAGGAATGCAAACTAGATAGGAGGGTCGACCTCACCGGGCGACCAGCATCTTCCCCAGGTTCTCGCCGCGCAGCATCCCCAGGAACGCGCTCACGATGTGCTCGAATCCCTCCACCACCGTCACGTCGAGGGGCAGCGAGCCCTCGCGCAGACGCGGGACGGTCAGGTCGTACAGCTCGTCGAGGGCGTCCGCGTGGTCGCGGACCAGGAAGCCCTCGAGCCGGATGCTCTTGCCGACCACGTCGAAGAGGTTGCGCGGGGCCGGCGGGGGAGCGGAGAGCGAGTGGTACTGGCCCACCGCGCCGACCCACGCGATCCGCCCGAACGGGCGCAGCGCTCCGATCGCCGCCTCCAGGTGGTCGCCGCCCACCCCGTCGAGCACCGCGTCGAGCCCCTCCGGCGCCGCCTTCGCGAGCAGCTCGGGGACCGGGCCGTCGTGGTGGTCGAAGGCCGCGTCGAAGCCGATCTCCTCCGTCAGGTACGCCACCTTCCGCGCCGAACCCGCGCTGCCCACCAGTCGGCCCGCGCCCAGCAGCCGGGCGATCCGGCCCGCCGCCGTGCCCACCCCGCCCGCCGCCGCCGAGACGAACAGGTCCTCGCCCGGCTGGAGCCGGGCGATCCGGGTCAGGCCGACGAAGGCCGACAGGCCCGTACCGCCCAGCAGGCTCAGATGCGCGGTGAGGGGGACGCCGGGGCCGAGGTCCGGGACCTTGCGGGCCTCGGCGGGGGACACCACGGCATGGGTCCGCCAGCCCCGGCGGTGCAGGACGAGGTCGCCCGGCCGCAGCGCGGGGTCGCGGGAGTCGAGGACCCGGCCCAGGGTGCGGCCCTCCATGGGGGAGTTCAGGGTCCAGATCTCGTCCGAGTCCATCGCCTCGCGGTGGTACGGGTCGACCGACCACAGGAGGTTCTCGACGAGGGCCGTGCCGGGCTCCGGCGCCGGGACCGGTGCCTCGACGAAGGCGAACAGGTCGGGAGTGGGGAAGCCGGTCGGACGGGCGGTCTGCCGGACGGTGATCATGGTGTCGTTCGTCATGGCCCAGACGGTAGGAAGGAATCCGGCGGCCGGGCAGGGGGTAGCGTCGATGGCTGCGGCTCATCCATGAAAGCCGCTCATACATCCAGGTGGGAGCCCTCATGGCTGATCTCGCGCCCCGCGAGCTGCGTGTCCTCGTCGCCGTCGCGAGCGAGGGCGGCTTCTCGGCCGCCGCCGTCGCGCTCGGTATGACCCAGTCCGCCGTCTCCCACTCGGTGCGGGGCAGCGAACGCAGGCTGGGTGCCGTCCTCTTCGACCGGGGGCGGTCCGGTGCCACCCCGACACCGGCCGGGGAGCGGGCCCTCGCGTACGCGCGGCGGGTCCTGCGCCTCCTGGAGGTGATGGGCTCCGAGGTGCGCGGCGCGGCGTCGGCCGCGGGGGCGGGGCTCGGCGCGGGGGCCGGGGCCCTCGCCGGGCCGCTGCGGATCGCGGCCTTCCGCAGCGCCGCGCTCCATCTGCTGCCGCGCGCCCTGGGGCGTCTGACGGAGCGGCATCCGGGGATCGTGCCCGAGGTGCGGATCGTACGGGAGGTGGGGCGCGGCACGGCCGGTGAGGTGCTGGACGGGCGGGCCGATCTGGGGATCGCGACGCTCGGCACGACCTCGCCGGTCCCGCCGGAGCTGGTCGGCGGCGTGCTGGTGGAGGAGGGGTACGCGCTGGTGCACCCGTCGGGCCATCCGGCGCCCCGGTCGCTCCCGCTCATCGACTGGACGGAGAACTGCACCTCCTACACGCGCGAGTGGTGGGCCGGGCAGGAGTGGCTGCCGCCGGCGACCGTCCAGGCCGAGGACGACGGGGCGGTGCTCTCGATGGTGGGCACCGGTTTCGGGATGGCGGTCATGCCGGAGCTGTCCCTGGTCGGAGCGCCGCCCTCGGTCGAGATCACCGATCTCGGCCCGGAGCGCCCGACCCGTTCGGTCGGCTATGTCACCACCCCCGAACTGGCCGGCTCCCTCGCCGTGCGGGCCCTGATCCGTGAGCTGCGGGCCATCGCGGGCTGACGCGCCGTCCCGCGCCGTCTCAGATAGTAGGAAGTCCGAGTAATTGTGGAGACAGATGAGAGGACCTGCCCTAGCTTTGTAGAAGCCGAACGTCTCGCTCCATCAGCGAATGGCGGTCGAGAGCGCGACGCCCCTGAGCAGGCAACCCCTGCGGCGGCGCTCCCCGCCCCTGCCGGCACCTTCGATCACCACTGATCTCCGCACTTCGGATCACCACTGATCTCAAGGAGTCGATCCCTCATGGCAACTCAGACCGCCCGCCGCGTCCGCCACTCCGCCAACCGTCCCAGCGACGAGGCCCGCCAGAACGCCGCCGCCGCCCTCCAGCGCGCCCTCGACCGCCGTGACAACGGCGGCTCCACCGGCCACTGACACACCTTCACCCGAATGGCGCTTCGTCCACATGATGGACGTGACGTGTCAGACGATGGGACGAAGAGTAGGGTGCCGACATGTCTCACAGCATCAATCTCGCAGTCATTCCCGGCGACGGCATCGGCCAGGAGGTCGTGGCCCAGGGCCTCAAGATCCTCTCGGCCGTCCTTCCCCAGGACGTGAAGCTGGAGACCGAGGAGTACGACTTCGGCGCCAAGCGCTACCACGCCACCGGTGAGACCCTCACCGACGCCGACCTCGCGTCCCTCAAGAAGCACGACGCCATCCTGCTCGGCGCCATCGGCGACCCGTCGGTGCCCTCGGGCGTCCTGGAGCGCGGCTTCCTCCTGAAGCTCCGCTTCGCCTTCGACCACCACGTGAACCTGCGTCCCTCGAAGCTGCTCCCCGGCGTCGCCACCCCGCTCGCCGGCCAGCCCGAGATCGACTTCGTCGTGGTCCGCGAGGGCACCGAGGGCCCGTACACCGGCAACGGCGGGACCATCCGCAAGGGCACCCCGCACGAGGTCGCCACCGAGGTCTCGGTCAACACCGCCTTCGGTGTCGAGCGGGTCGTCCGTGACGCCTTCGCCCGCGCCCAGGCCCGCCCGCGCAAGAAGCTCACGCTGGTCCACAAGAACAACGTGCTGACCTTCGCCGGTCACCTCTGGACGGACACCTTCCACAAGGTCGCCGCCGAGTTCCCCGAGGTCACCACCGACTACCTGCACGTCGACGCCGCGACGATCTTCCTCGTCACCGACCCGGCCCGCTTCGACGTGATCGTCACCGACAACCTCTTCGGCGACATCATCACCGACCTCGCCGCGGCCGTCTCCGGCGGCATCGGCGTCGCCGCCTCGGGCAACATCAACCCGAGCGGCGAGTTCCCGTCCATGTTCGAGCCGGTCCACGGCTCCGCGCCGGACATCGCGGGTCAGGGCAAAGCCGACCCCACGGCCACCGTCCTCTCCGTCGCGCTCCTGCTGCGCCACCTCGGCTACGAGACCGAGGCCGCCCGGGTCGAGGAGGCCGTCGCGGCCGACCTCACCGAGCGCGGCGACAGCGTCCGCACGACGGACGAGATCGGCGACGCGCTCGCCGCGCGAGTAGCCAGCTGACCCGGCCGGACTGACATCCCACAGCAGCCGCCGGGTCGCCACAGCGCCCGGCGGCTGACTCCTGCGCGGCCCCGGGTGCCCCCATCGAACCCAGGACCGCGTTCACCCGTTTCCCGCACCGGTCCCCGCGAGCGATAATCGGACGTGGGGCCGTGCCATGCGGGCATGCTCGGACGTCCACCTCGTCAGGGACGAAGCAGTCTCTCCGAGAGTGGCGTGCGCGCGCGGTCCTACCCACACAACCGGTGAAGGACACGCACTCATGACGACGCCCACGATCGAGCTCAAGCCCTCCTCCAGCCCGCTGTCCGCCGCGGAGCGCGAGGCGATCCTGGCCAACCCGGGATTCGGCCGCCACTTCACCGACCACATGGTCACCATCCGGTGGACCGAGGGCCGGGGCTGGCACGACGCCCAGCTCGTGCCGTACGGCCCGCTCTCCCTGGACCCGGCGACCAACGTCCTGCACTACGCGCAGGAGATCTTCGAGGGCCTGAAGGCCTACCGCCGCCCCGACGGCTCGGTCGCCAGCTTCCGTCCCGACGCCAACGCCCGCCGCTTCCAGGCCTCCGCCCGCCGGCTCGCGATGCCCGAGCTGCCCGTCGAGACCTTCGTCGAGGCCTGTGACGCCCTCGTCCAGCAGGACAAGGCGTGGGTCCCGGCGCACGGCGGCGAGGCCTCGCTCTACCTGCGCCCGTTCATGATCGCGACCGAGGTCGGCCTGGGCGTCCGCCCGGCCAACGAGTACCTCTTCGTCGTCATCGCCTCCCCGGCCGGCCCGTACTTCCCCGGCGGCGTGAAGCCCGTCTCCATCTGGCTCTCGGAGAACCGCGTCCGCGCCGTCCCCGGCGGCGTCGGCGACGCCAAGACCGGCGGCAACTACGCGGCCTCGCTGCTCGCGCAGGCCGAGGCCGCCGAGAAGGGCTGCGACCAGGTCGCCTACCTCGACGCCGTGGAGCACAAGTGGGTCGAGGAACTCGGCGGCATGAACCTGTACTTCGTGTACGGGGCCGAGTCCAATGAGAAGCCCAAGCTCGTCACCCCCACCCTCACCGGTTCGCTGCTCGCCGGCATCACCCGTGACTCCCTGCTCAAGCTGGCGGCGGACCTCGGTCTGGAGCCGGAGGAGGGCCGCGTCTCCATCGACCAGTGGCAGGCCGACAGCGCGAACGGCACCCTGACCGAGGTCTTCGCCTGCGGCACCGCCGCCGTGATCACCCCGGTCGGCACGGTCAAGTCCGAGCGGGGCGAGTGGCGGCAGTCGGGCGGCGAGCCCGGCGAGGTCACGATGAAGCTGCGCGACGCTCTGCTCGCCGTCCAGACCGGCAAGGCCGAGGACGTCCACGGCTGGATGCACGAGCTGGGCTAGTACCTACCGGGGCCGGTACCTGCCCGGGCCGGTACCTACTCCGCTTGCGCCAGGGCTTCCGGGGCCGTCACGGTCCCGGGAGCCCTGTTCGGCGTCAGGACCGCGTACAGCGTGCCGCCCACGAACCCCGACAGCACGAAGCTGCAGTCGATCCCGCCCGTCAGGGCCAGCAGCGGTCCCTCGTACACCGGCGTCGACACGGCGGCGAGACCGACCGCGGCGCCGATCGCCCAGGAGGCGGTGGCGCGCGGGTGCCAGCCCGCCGAGAACCAGTAGATCCCGCCGCGCGAGCGCCGGTTGTAGACCTGGAGCGCCTCCGGGTCGTACGAGCCGCGGCAGCGCACATGGCCGATCAGGGTGATCACCGCCCACGGTGTGCCGATCGCCGTGAGGAGCAGGACGAACGAGGTCATCGCCGACTGGGCGTCCGAGGCGAAGTGGCCGAGGAAGACGAAGGCCGTCGCCACCGCCGCGACCACGAGGGTGGCGCGGGCCCGGGTGGCCCGGGGCAGGATCGCGTCCAGGTCGAGGCCCATCGAGTACAGCATCAGGCCGGCGTTGCCGACGGATCCGGCGGTGGCCGCGACGAGCAGCGGGACCAGGTACCAGACGGGCGAGGCGGCGACCAGCGGTCCCGCGTAGTCCAGCCCGCCACGGGCGGCGAGCGCCGTGAAGGTGCCGAAGAGCTGGGGGATCAGCAGCCCGACGACCAGGCCGAGACAGGTGGCCCGCCAGACGGAGCGGGAGCTGTGGCGCTCGGGCGAGACGTACCGGGTGTAGTCGCCGAGCAGGGTGATGAAGGCGACCGGTCCGCTGAGGCCCGCCGCCACCGCCGAGAGCAGCCAGGTCGGCCAGAACGAGCCGAGCAGATACGGGGTGTCCGGCACCGCCGCCGTCGTGAAGTCCCCGGCGTACGCGAGGAGTCCGAGGGCCAGCAGCACGGTCATGACGACGGCGAGCGCCTTGCTCAGCTTGAGCAGCAGCCGGTAGCCGTACACCGCGGCGACCGCGGTGCCGGCGGCGAGCAGCGCGTAGACGACGGCGTGCGTGGCACCTCCGGCCGGCAGGCCGACCAGCCGGGCGAGCGTCCCCACCATGACGTCGCCGCCGATCCAGAGGGTCAGCGCGGTGTACCCGAGGGAGAGCAGCAGTCCGACCACCGAGCCGACCAGCCGGCCCCGTACGCCGAAGAAGGCGCCGGAGGAGGTGGAGAGGTTGGTGGCGGTACGGAGCGACACCAGCGCCAGCGGGGCGGTGACCGCGACGCCGACGAGGGTGCCGGTGACGACGGAGGTCACCGAGGCCCAGAGCCCGAGCCCGAAGGAGACCGGGAGCCAGCCGAAGACGATCACCCCCAGGCAGAGGTTGGACCCGAGCAGGATCGCGACGAGATCCCGGGGGCCGCTGGTGCGTTCGGCCTCGGGGACGGTGTCGACTCCGCGCTGTTCTATCGGCATGGGGACTCCTGGGGGACGGGAGCGGCGGGCAATGGCGGGCTACGGGGGCCACGGAGGCCACGGAGGCCACGAGGGCACTTTTAGAGTGACGCTCAATGTGACCTGTGCCTGTACCCCGCGTCAATGCTTGGAAGAAAGCCTCTCAACATTTAGAGTGTCGCTCAAACAGGAGGTGTTTCGGACGTGCGACTGACCCCCACGGAACGCGACCGACTGCTGCTCTTCGGCGCCGCCGAGCTCGCCCGCGCCCGCCGGGCCCGCGGTCTGCGGCTCAACGTCCCCGAGGCGACCGCGCTCGTCGCGGACACGGTCTGCGAGGCGGCCCGCGACGGCAAGCGACTCGCCGAGGCGATCGAGGCCGCCCGCTCGGTCCTCGGCCCCGACGACGTCCTGCCCGGGGTCGCCGACGTGGTCACCGAGGTCCATGTCGAGGCCGTCTTCGACGACGGCTCGCGGCTCGCGGTCGTCCCCGCCCCGATCGGCGGCGGCGGACTGGGCGAGGCGGCGCCGGGCGCGCTGCTGCCGGGCCCCGGGCACCCCCAGTCGGAGCCGGCGCTCACCCTCCCCGTACGGAACACGGCGACGGTCCCCGTGAGCGTCACCTCCCACTTCCACTTCTTCGAGGTCAACCCGCGCCTCGACTTCGACCGGGCCGCCGCCTACGGCATGCGGCTGGCCATCCCGGCCGGCGCCTCCTTCCGCTTCGACCCGGGCGGCCAGGCGGAGGTCGGGCTCGTGCCGATCGGCGGCGCGCGTGTCGCCATCGGCTTCGCGGGCCTGGTCGACGGTCCGCTCGACGCGCCGGGCGCGCGGGAAGAGGCCCTGCGTCGCGCGGCGGCCTGCGGCTACCTGGGCGTCCCGTCCGAGACCGTCCCGTCCGAAGACGCCGCGTCCGACGCCCCTTCCGGCGAGGAAGGCGAGTGATGGACCCGTACGAGTACGCATCCGTGCACGGCCCCCGCGCCGGCGACCGGGTCGTCCTGGGCGACTCCGGGCTCGTCGTCCGGGTCGAGTCCGACTCGCAGCAGCCGGGGGACGAGTTCCTGGCCGGCTTCGGCAAGACGGCCCGCGACGGTCTGCACCTCAAGGCCGCGGCCGTCCGGGAGACCTGCGACGTCGTGATCAGCAACGTGCTGGTGATCGACGCCGTCCTCGGCATCCGCAAGGTGTCCATCGGCATCCGCGAGGGCCGGATCCACGCGATCGGCCGGGCCGGCAACCCCGACACCCTCGACGGCGTGGACGTCGTCGTCGGCACCGGCACCTCGATCGTCTCCGGGGAGGGGATGATCGCCACCGCCGGAGCCGTCGACACCCATGTCCATCTGCTGTCGCCCCGGATCATGGAGGCCTCGCTCGCGAGCGGTGTCACCACGGTCATCGGGCAGGAGTTCGGCCCGGTGTGGGGCGTCGGAGTGAACTCGCCGTGGGCGCTGCGTCACGCCTTCGGCGCGTTCGACGCCTGGCCGGTGAACATCGGCTTCCTGGCCCGTGGTTCGTCCTCGGACCCGGCGCCCCTGGTCGAGGCGCTCGCCGAGGGCGGGGCGTCCGGTTTCAAGGTGCACGAGGACATGGGCGCCCACACGCGCGCCCTCGACACGGCCCTGCGGGTGGCCGAGGAGCACGACGTCCAGGTCGCCCTGCACAGCGACGGCCTGAACGAGTGCCTCTCCGTCGAGGACACCCTGCGGGTCCTGGACGGCCGCACCATCCACGCCTTCCACATCGAGGGCTGCGGCGGCGGGCACGTACCGAACGTCCTGAAGATGGCGGGCGTGCCGAACGTCATCGGCTCCTCCACCAACCCCACGCTCCCCTTCGGCCGCGACGCCGTCGCCGAGCACTACGGGATGATCGTCTCCGTCCACGACCTGAAGACCGACCTCCCCGGTGATGCCGCCATGGCGCGTGACCGGATCAGGGCCGGGACGATGGGGGCGGAGGACGTCCTGCACGACCTCGGCGCGATCGGGATCACCTCCTCCGACGCGCAGGGGATGGGAAGGGCCGGCGAGACCGTACGCCGGACCTTCGCCATGGCCGGGAAGATGAAGGCCGAGCTCGGACCGATGGAGGGAGACGGCGCGCACGACGACAACGCGCGCGTGCTCCGTTACATCGCCAAGCTCACCGTCAACCCGGCGATCGCCCACGGCCTCGCCCACGAGATCGGCTCGATCGAGGTCGGCAAGATGGCCGACATCGTGCTGTGGAAGCCGCAGTTCTTCGGCGCCAAGCCGCAGATGGTCATCAAGAACGGCTTCCCCGCGTGGGGGGTCGTGGGCGATCCGAACGCCGCCACCGACACCTGTGAACCGCTCGTCCTCGGCCCGCTGTTCGGCGGACACGGCGCCACGCCCGCCGACATCTCGGTCGCGTTCGTCGCCCAGGCGGCCGTCGACCTCGGTTCCGACCGGATGCCGACCCGGCGCCGCCGCGTCCCGGTGCGCGGCACGCGTGGCATCGGCCCCGCCGACCTGCGGCTCAACTCCCGCACCGGAGACGTCCAGGTCGACGGCCGGACCGGCCTCGTCTCGCTCGACGGCGCGCCGATCCGCTCCGAGGCGGCCGACTCCGTCTCGCTCAACCGCCTCTACTTCCTCTGATTCCCCTAGGACCTGTCATCATGACCTACCGCATGCCCGCCGAATGGATGCCGCACGAGCGCACCTGGATGGCCTGGCCCAGCCCCAACCCCACCTTCACCAACGCCGACGAACTGGCCGAGGCCCGCACGGCCTGGGCGTCCGTGGCCCGTGCCGTACGCCGGTTCGAGCCGGTCACGATGGTCGTGGCGCCCGGCGACACCGAGTCGGCCCGCGCCCTCGTCGGCGCGGACGTCGACCTGGTCGAGCGCGATCTCGACGACGCCTGGATGCGGGACATCGGCCCGACCTTCGTCACCGACGGCACCGAACTGGCGGCCGTGGACTGGGTGTTCAACGGCTGGGGCGGCCAGGACTGGGCCCGCTGGGAGCAGGACTCGAAGATCGCCCGCCATGTCGCGGACGCGGCGGGCGTCCCCGTCCTCTCCTCGCCCCTGGTGAACGAGGGCGGCGCGATCCACGTCGACGGCGAGGGCACGGTCCTGCTGACCGACACCGTCCAGCTCGGCTCCGGCCGCAACCCGGGGTGGACCCGCGAGCAGGTCGAGGCCGAGATCCACGCCAAGCTCGGCACGACGAAGGCGATCTGGCTCCCGCACGGCCTCAGCGGCGACTACGGCCTCTACGGCACCCAGGGCCACGTCGACATCGTCGCCGCCTTCGCCCGCCCCGGCACGGTCCTCGTCCACAGCCAGCAGGACCCGGCCCACCCCGACTACGAGCGCTCCCGGATGTACGTGAACATCCTGCGCGGCCAGACCGACGCCCAGGGCCGCCCCCTGGAGGTCGTCGAGATCCCGGCCCCGACCGTCCTCAAGGACGAGGAGGGCGACTGGGTCGACTACTCGTACATCAACCACTACCTGTGCAACGACGGCGTGGTCCTCTGCGCCTTCGACGACCCGCACGACGAGCTGGCGGCCGAGATCTTCCGCCGCCTCTTCCCGGAACGCGAGGTCGTGCTGGTCGACGCGCGCACGATCTTCGCAGGTGGGGGCGGTATCCACTGCATCACCCAGCAGCAGCCGAAGGTCTGAGCGGGGGAGGGGATGAGGTAGAACGTACGAGTGACCCGTATGGACCCCTCCGACCCCTCCCGCCCCTCCGGCCCCGCCGCCCCGGCCGCCCCGCCGCGCCGGCGCAACCAGGCGGCTCCTCCCCGTGAGGAGCTGCTCGCCGCCGCCATGGGGACCATCGCCGAGCGCGGGCTCGACGGGCTGACCATGGCCGGGCTCGGGCGGCAGGTCGGGATGAGCAGCGGGCACCTGCTCTACTACTTCCGCACCAAGGACGAGCTGCTGCTGCAGACCCTGGAGTGGAGCGAGGGGCGCCTCGGCGCCCAGCGGAGCGCGCTGTTCTCCCGGCCGGGGACCGCGCGCGAGCGGCTCGACGGGTACGTCGACGTGTACGTGCCCGACGGGCCGCGGGACCCGCACTGGATCCTGTGGCTGGAGGTCTGGAACCGGTCCCAGAACGCCGACGCCGACGCCCGGATCCGCCAGGCCGCCATCGAGGGGGCCTGGCACCGGGACCTCGTCGCGATCCTGGCCGAGGGCGTCTCGCGCGGGGAGTTCCGGGCCGTCGACCCCGACCGCTTCGCCACCCGAACGCGGGCGCTCCTGGACGGCTTCAGCGTGCACGTCGCGGTGGGTGTACCCGGGACAGGCCGCGAGCAAGTCCTGGCCCACGTACGAGAGTTCATCGAGCAGGACCTGCTGGCGCGACCGTAGCCGCACGGGGCCGGCACCGGGGCCGGCCCCGGTGCCCGTCCGGTGCCGGTCCCGTGCCGCGACCGCAACGCACGTAAGTACACGGGATCGTTGCCCGCTACACCCTTGTTGCCCGGGCGTCACCTCCGGCACGGTTCCGGTCCATGGGACGAGAGCACTGGAAGAAGATCTGGGTCGGCTCCGCCGGCAACATGGTCGAGTGGTTCGACTGGTTCGTGTACGCGAGCTTCGCCACCTACTTCGCGGGGGCCTTCTTCCCCGAGGGCAACGACACCGCCAAACTCATGAACACCGCCGGCATCTTCGCCGTCGGCTTCTTCATGCGGCCCGTCGGCGGCTGGCTCCTCGGCCGGGTCGGCGACCGCAAGGGCCGCAAGGCGGCCCTCACCCTCACCGTCACCCTGATGTCCGCCTCCGCGCTCCTCATCGCGGTCGCCCCCACCTACTCCGTCGCCGGATACGGCGGCGCCGCCGTCCTCCTGATCGCCCGCCTCCTCCAGGGGCTCTCCGTCGGCGGCGAGTACGCCGCCAGCGCCACCTACCTCACCGAGGCCTCCGCCCCGGAGCACCGCGGCTTCGCCTCCAGCTTCCAGTACGTGTCGATGACCGCGGGCCAGATCCTCGGCCTCGGCCTGCTGCTCGTGCTCCAGCACACCCTGTCCGGCGAGGCCCTGCACAGCTGGGGCTGGCGCATCCCGTTCGTCCTCGGCGCCCTCGGCGCGGCCGTCGTCTTCTACCTGCGCCGCACGATGCTGGAGACGGAGGTGTACGAGACCACCGCCGACGACGGCGTCGCGAGCGCACAGAAGGGCACCCTCAAGGCCCTGTGGGCGCACCGGCGCGAGGCCTTCCTCGTCGTCGCGCTCACCATGGGCGGGACCGTGGCCTACTACACGTACACCACCTACCTCACCAAGTACCTCTCCAACTCCGCCGGCCTCCCCAAGCAGACCGCGACCCTGGTCTCCTTCTGCGCCCTCATCGTCTTCGCCTGCCTCCAGCCGCTGGCCGGCCGTCTCTCCGACCGCATCGGCCGCCGCCCGCTGCTCATCACCTTCGCGGTGGGCTCCACGCTCCTCACCGTGCCGATCCTGACGATGCTGAAGCACGCGGGCTCCTTCTGGCCGGCCCTCGGGCTCTCCCTGCTGGCGCTCGTCGTCATCACCGGCTACACCTCCATCAACGCCTGTGTGAAGGCGGAGCTCTTCCCCACCGGCATCCGCGCCCTCGGTGTCGCCCTGCCGTACGCCATCGCCAACGCCCTCTTCGGCGGCACCGCCGAGTACGTGGCCCTCTGGTTCAAGGACGCGGGCGTCGAGTCGGGCTTCTACTGGTACGTGGCGGGCTGTGCGGCCGTCTCCCTGGTCGTCTACCTCACGATGCGGGAGACCAGGGACATCGACCTGGGCCGGGTCGGGACGGACGGCGCAGGGGTGCCCGGCCGGCAGCGCGGGCAGGCGGGCGGCTCCCCGGAGCGACTGCCCGTATCGTGAGACCCCCGTCCCGCGGGGCCGTCACCTGTGTCAGACTTCCGGCGTGCTTGCTACCACGATGATTATCGGCAGCAGCGCGCCGGTCCGCAGTGGCCACTGAATCGCGGCACGACCCCCGCGGCAGTGGACACCGTGCCTCAGACCCGCGCGCAGACCTCTCGCACCCGCGAGGGGTTTTTTCGTTTTCCGGCCCCACCCACGCCGGAAGCGGACGTCGCGTGAGAATGGGGGCAAGTGGATCCAGACCTTCCGGAGCCACATCCGACAGGAGCCATCACAGTCATGACCACGGAGAACGCCGAGAGCCAGCGCCTCGACGACAGCTTCCATGTCTTCGACACGACGCTGCGCGACGGGGCGCAGCGTGAAGGCATCAACCTCACCGTCGCGGACAAGCTGACCATCGCCCGGCACCTCGACGAGTTCGGCGTGGGCTTCATCGAGGGCGGCTGGCCCGGAGCCAACCCGCGCGACACGGAGTTCTTCGCCCGCGCCCGCCAGGAGATCGCGTTCAAGAACGCGGAGCTCGTCGCCTTCGGCGCCACCCGCAGACCGGGCGGCGACGCCGCCGCCGACCCGCAGGTCAAGGCCCTCCTCGACTCCGGCGCCCCGGTCATCACGCTCGTCGCCAAGTCGCACGACCGGCACGTCGAGCTGGCCCTGCGCACCACCCTCGACGAGAACCTGGAGATGGTCCGCGACACCGTCTCCCACCTGGTCTCCCAGGGCCGCCGCGTCTTCGTCGACTGCGAGCACTTCTTCGACGGCTACAAGGCCAACCCCGACTACGCCAAGGCCGTCGTCCGCTCCGCGTACGAGGCCGGCGCCGATGTCGTCATCCTCTGTGACACCAACGGCGGCATGCTCCCCGCCCAGATCCAGGCCGTCGTCGCCACCGTCCTCGCCGACACCGGCGCCCGCCTCGGCATCCACGCCCAGGACGACACCGGCTGCGCCGTCGCCAACACGCTGGCCGCCGTCGACGCCGGCGCCACCCACGTCCAGTGCACCGCCAACGGCTACGGCGAGCGGGTCGGCAACGCCAACCTCTTCCCCGTCGTCGCGGCCCTGGAGCTCAAGTACGGCAAGAAGGTGCTGCCCGACGGCGCCCTCGCCGAGATGACCCGGATCTCCCACGCCATCGCCGAGGTCGTCAACCTCACCCCCTCCACCCACCAGCCGTACGTCGGCGTCTCCGCCTTCGCGCACAAGGCCGGTCTCCACGCCTCCGCGATCAAGGTCGACCCCGACCTCTACCAGCACATCGACCCCGAGCTGGTCGGCAACACCATGCGGATGCTCGTCTCCGACATGGCCGGCCGGGCCTCCATCGAGCTCAAGGGCAAGGAGCTCGGCGTCGACCTGGGCGACGACCGCGCGCTCGTGGCCCGGGTCGTCGAGCGGGTCAAGGAGCGCGAGCTCCAGGGCTACACGTACGAGGCCGCCGACGCCTCCTTCGAGCTGCTCCTCCGGGAGGAGGCCGAGGGCCGGGCCCGCCGCTACTTCCGTACGGAGTCCTGGCGCGCGATCGTCGAGGACCGCCCCGACGGCACCCACGCCAACGAGGCCACGGTGAAGCTCTGGGCCAAGGGCGAGCGGATCGTCGCCACCGCCGAGGGCAACGGCCCCGTCAACGCCCTCGACCGCGCGATGCGCCTCGCCCTGGAGCGGATCTACCCGCAGCTCGCCAAGTTCGAGCTGGTCGACTACAAGGTCCGCATCCTGGAGGGCCGCCACGGCACCGAGTCCACCACCCGTGTCCTGATCACCACCAGCGACGGCAACGGCGAGTGGTCGACGGTCGGCGTCGGCGAGAACGTCATCGCCGCCTCCTGGCAGGCCCTCGAGGACGCCTTCACGTACGGAGTGCTGCGGGCCGGAATCGACCCCGCCGAGTAGCCCTCTATGTCTTGTTTGTCGCGCTTCGGGTAGCGTCGAACCATGAGGACCAGGCCGCTTTCCGTACTGTCGGCCCTCGGCGGGCTGATACTCCTGCTGCTCCTGGCCCTGGCCCCCTCCGCGGGAGCCAGGGCCACGGGGATCCCCGACGCGGCCGCCGCCCTGAAACAGGGCCCGGTCTACGTCGACCCGGGCGCCGCCGACCAGCTGTCGAAGTCCGAGGCGGACGCCCTCGCCCAGAAGATCAAGGACGCGGACAAGCCGCTGTTCGTGGCGGTCCTGCCCGCGAACGCGCAGTTCCCGCCCAAGGACCTCCTCGCGAACCTGCGGACCCAGACCGGCGTCACCGGCCTGTACGCGGTCCGCCTCGGCGACGGCTTCGACGCCGGCGCCGACCGCGCCGTCATGTCCGAACAGGCCGTACGGAACCTCGTCACCTCCGTACGCCAGCCGGGCGTCGACGCGGCCACCGAGCTGAACAACTTCGTCGACCAGGCCCTGCCCACCCTGCGCGGCTCCGCCCCCGCGAGCTGGGGCTCCGTCGGCACCGACGGCGGCGTCCCCGTCGCCGGACTCGTGATCCTCGGCGCCGTGGTCGCCGCCGGAGGCGCGGGCGCCTACACGGTCGTCCGCCGCAACCGGCTCCGCAAGGAGGCCGAGGAGCGCGCCGCCCTCGACAAGCTCCGGGTCGTCGTCGACGAGGACATCACCGCCTTCGGCGAGGAACTCGAACGCCTCGACTTCCACCCCGCGGAGGCGGGCGCCGACGACGCCATGCGCGGCGACTACGAACGCTCCCTCGACTCGTACGACAAGGCGAAGTCCCTGATGGCCTCCGCCGCCCGGCCCCATGACGTCCGCGCGGTCACCGAGGCCCTGGAGGACGGCCGCTACTCCCTCGCCGTCCTGGCCGCCCGCCGCGAGTCCCGGCCGCTCCCCGAGCGCCGCGCCCCCTGCTTCTTCGACCCCCGCCACGGCCCCTCCACCGAGGACCGCACCTGGACCCCGACCGGCGGCACCGCCCGCCAGGTCCCGGTCTGCGCCGCCGACGCGTCCCGCCTCGACGACGGCCTGGACCCGATGGCCCGCACGGTCGACGCGGACGGCGTCCGCCGCCCCTACTGGGAGGCGGGCCCGGCCTACGGCCCCTGGGCCGGCGGCTACTTCGGCGGCGGCATCCTCCCCGGCCTGCTCCTGGGCACCGTCCTCGGCTCGATGCTCTCCACCCCGGCCTACGCGGCCGAGTACGGCGGCGGCGACTTCCAGGGCGGCGACTTCTCCGGCGCCGACTTCGACTCAGGCGACTTCGGCGGCGGGGGCGACGGAGGCGGCTTCGGAGGCGGCGACTTCGGCGGCGGCGGCGGCTTCGACGGCGGGGGCGGGTTCTGAGCTGACGCGACCGCAGCGGAGGGCACGCCGGTAGGCTCCCCATATCAGTGTCGCTCAACGGGGGAGGGGGCCGTGTGTCCGCCTACAGAGCACATCGGTTGACGGGGCCGCGGACGTTCGAGCCGATCGTCCTTCAGGCGCCTGCAGCACAGGACATCGGAGCCGGGAACGCCCTGGTACGGCTGGAGGCCGGGGTCGTCTGCGGCAGTGACATCCCGCGCTGGGACGGCTCGGAGTGGGGTGGTTTCCCGGCCGGCCCCGGGTTCCCGCTCCACGAGGCGGTCGGACGGGTGGTGCTGAGCCGCAGTGCCCGCCTGCCGGTGGGCAGCAGGATCGTCGGCATCCCCCAGGACGACAGGGGCGTCCAAGAGATGTTCATCGCGTCGGAGGAGGCGGCGGTCGTCGTTCCGGAGCGGGTGCCGCCCGCCGTCGCCGCGATCGTGCAGCCCCTCTCCACCGTGATCTACGCCGTCGAACGCCTCGGTGACCTGTCCGGCAGGTCGGTCCTGATCATCGGCTTCGGAGCCTTGGGGCATCTGACGGCCTGGCTGCTGAGGCTGCGGGGTGCCGCAGTGTCCACGGTCGATCCCGTCCCGGAGCCGGAGGCCGCTACCTGGGGGTCGGAGCGCCATTTCGACACCGCGTCGGCCGGACTGGCCGTCGCCGACCTCGGCGAGGCCCCGGACATCGTGGTCGAGATCGTCGGCCACGGTCAGGACACCGTCACCGACGCGATCCGGCTCGTCCGGCCCAGGGGCACGGTTCTCGTCATGGGTGTGCCGGGGCCGGGGGCGGTGCTGCCGTTGGAGGAGGCGTTCCGCCGGAACGTCGCGCTCGTCAGCTCGGTCGGACCGCCGTGGCGGGAGTACCTCACGAAGGCGAGAGCTCTTGTCGAGCTCCACACGGAATTCCTGGCCGGGCTGATCACCCACACCGTTCCGTTCGACGCTGCCCCCGACGCGTACGAGCTCTACGCCCGGCGTGTTCCCGGAAGACTCAAGGTCGCCGTCGTCGTCTGACCGGGGACGGCCTGGGCGCGCCCAGGGCCGCCCCGATCCGGCCCGCGGCGGCACCCTCGTACCCTGGAGAGATCATCATGGCGCCCGTCGTCACACTTCTGCACCCCGGCAGCATGGGAGCCGCCGTAGGCGCCCAACTCCGCGCGCGGGGCGTCACCGTGCTCTGGTGCCCCGAGGGACGGAGCGAGGCCACGCGCCGCCGGGCAGACGAGGCAGGCCTGGAAGGAGTGCCGCTCGGGGAGGCACTGCGCCGGTCCGACGTCGTCCTGTCCCTCTGCGCACCGGGCGGTGGGGAGGAGGTCGCGGAACGCGTCATGACCCATGGGCTCGCGGACGGGGCGGTGTTCGTCGAGGCGAACCCCCTCGCACCCGAGCGAGTGGCGGCCATCGCGGCCAGGATGCAGCCCGCGACGGTGGTGGACGGCGCCGTCGTGGGCTCCCCGCCGGTGGGCGGCAAGTCACCGCTGCTCTACCTGTCAGGTCCGAGTGCGCAGGCCGGGCGCGTCGCCGGACTTTTCGAGGGCACCGACGTCGAGGCCCGAGTGGTGGGGGAGGAGATCGGTCAGGCCTCGGTGCTGAAGTTGATCTACTCGGCCTACCAGAAGACGTCCCGGGTGGTCGCCGCCCTGGCGTACGGCGCCGCCGACGCCTACGGGGTCACGGACGAACTCCTCGACATGGCAGGTCGGCGCACGCGCAGCTACCTCGTGGAGACCGACTACATTCCGAAGACCGCGGCCCGCGCGTGGCGCTGGGCCCCCGACCTGGCGGATGCCGCCGACCTCCTGACCTCCGTGGGCCTGCCCGCCGACACCGTGCGGGCGGCGGCGGAGACTCTTGAGCGGTGGTCGCCGGAGGGCGAACAGCCGCTCGATGTCACCGAGGCACTGCGGGCCCTGAGGGACGCCGGGCGCTGAGAGTGCCGACGACGGCAGCGAGTCGGTGGGGAGGGAGGCGGGCGGCTACCGGACCAGTTTCCGGATCACGATGCCGACCGTCAGTGTCGTGAAGACGATCCCGCCGATGGTGAAGCAGACCGCCATCGCCGTCCAGTCGTACGTCTTCGCCTCGGACGGTGCTCCCACGCCGACGTTCATCCACAGGGCGCAGGCGAACACCAACGACTTGCCCGCCGCGGACAGATCCGTCAGTCGCTGCGAGCCCAGGCCGGGCGGCGCCCCCGAAAGGCGCAGGGCGACGGCGGTCGCCAGGATGCTGCACACCAGGGCGCGGGCCGGGTTCCGGGCCCGGACGCCCCAGCCGAAGACGCCTCCCAGCAGGCCGTGGCCGACCAACCGTCGCAGCCATGGGGTCTGGGCGGCCTCACGCTGTCTGATCCGGTAGTACAGCTCGTCCGCCTCGGCCGTACGGCGCTGCCGGGCCAGCGTGGTCCGGACCGCCTCCAGGGAGTTGGCCGTCACCCGAGTGAACACCCGCTCCAGGAAGCCGTTCACCTGGGAGGATCGGCGGAACACCGCGTTCCCCAGGTCGACCTCCTGAACCGTCGAGTCGCCTGCGAGGCGGAACCGTGCCGGTCCCGAAGGCAACGACAGCGCTTCGGTCACCACCGAGTTGTCCAGGCCGACGACCAGCGGTGCGCCGTCCTCCGCCGTCACCCGGACACGGCGGACCGTGGACGAGCGCAGGGTCAGCTCCAACGGTTCGGGAGGGGAGGGGGAGTCGGCAGGGGGCGGGGCGCCGTGAGCCGTACCGGCCACGCCGGGTCGCTGCCGCGGCACCGCCGCGACGATCCGGCGCACCCCCCTGACATCGACCACGCCCTGGACGTCGCTCTCCTCCAGACAGCCGGCTTCGCCCGGTACGACCATGCCGTTGATCCGGAGGAAGTCCCTGCAGTGCACCCCGATGCCCGTCAGCGGGGAGTCCAGGCGCACCCGCCGCAGTTCCACCGAGGTGGCGTCGATGTCCCGGAGGGTGAGCGAGGCGAGCCAGAGGTCGTCGAAGACGAGGGACTCGGTGACTCGGACGTGCTCCAGGTGCACATCGGGACGTCCGCGCCGTCCGGACGTGGCCTGGCTGCGTACGGCCAGCGCAGCCGTCCGCAGCCCCTTGAGTCGTACGCCCCCGCGGACGGCGGCGATCTGCATCGATTCGCCGACGCGGACGTTGGTGACCTTGAGGGGGCCGCAGGAGTGCACGTCGATCACGGACGCTGTCGATTCGGTGATCGAGATCTCGCAGTTCACCGGCGCGTTGCGGACCGTCAGCCGGCCGATCCTCGAGTTGGTGACGAGGATGGCATCGGCCGAGCAGTGGTCGAGGACCAGTTCCTCGATGACGCAGGAACGGACCGCGACGATCCCCGCCGCGTCGACGTGCACGAGTTCGAGCCGGTCGGCCGAGACCCGGTCGAGATGCAGCGGTCCGTCGACGTCCCGCTGCCGTACGAGCAGATCCCGGCCGTCCCCTGCGGCGGGACCCATACCCACCGCGTCGGCCAGCGCTCTGAGGTTGTTGATCACGCGTTCCCCCCCCCCGGGACCCGTTCGCACGCCGTCCGCTCCGTCATCGCACTCCGCGGCGAGGGTCAGTGGCCGTGCGAGGCCTGCTCACGGAGAAACGCGATGAGTTCCCGTCCGGACCTCGGCTGTCCTGCCCCCACGGCGACGGCCTCGGACACGATCGTGGCCGTCTCTTCCGGGGACCGCAGGTCGGTGCGGAGCAGGAGGTGGAACAGGGCCTCGTCCAGGTCGGTGGCTGCCAGGTCCTCGAGAGTCGAGTCCCAGACACTCAGGCGCTCTTCCGTGTCGCGGTCGCCGCGTCCCGCGGACCTGAGGGCGCATTCCTCGCGGGGCAGCCAGAGGAGCACCCGGAGCCACGGTCCGCCCACCGAGTCCAGGAAGGAGCGCAGATGCGCGAGGCTGCCCACGTGCACCACAGGGATCCCCCCCGCCGCCCTCATCCCGTCCAGATCGGCGCGGTCCACGGCGTACGTGTTTCCGTAGCGCTCCGTCTCCAGGAGGATTCGTCCGGCCGCCCGCAGGGAGCCGAGTTCTTCCTCCGTGGCCATGCGGTACCCGGCGGTCCGGCCGGAACCCACCTTCACCTTCACCAGCTGCGCGAACCGGTCGTCGAGTGCGTTCAGCACGGCGCTGACCGTGTCCTTTCCGGCCGCGGGAGGACCGAAGAGCACCACTCCATGGGCCCCGCTCACGCCGTCACCGTTCCGAAGCGGGACACCAGCTCGTGCGCGGCGCTCTCCACCTGCTCCGCCAGCGGGGTGGCGGCGGTCATGCGGTTGTCGATGAGGAGGTGATCCCGCACCGGACGCTGGTCCAGGGAGATGGTGGTCAGGTACTCGCGCCAGTTGGCCAGCTTCCAAGTGTCCCGGCGCGCGTTGCGAGCGGTGAGCCGCTCCTGCATCGATGATTCGTCGCTGTCGACCCACAGGACCTCGGCGCCGGCACCGGTCCGGTCGCAGCGACGGAGCAGCCGGGCGAGCCACTGCGCGTCCGCGACCTCCTTGAGGAACGGGGCGACCGCGATGACAGGTACCCCGTGCTCCACGTTCTCCCAGCAGGTCTTCATCAGGCACTCGTATTCGAGCGGGCGCACCCGCTCCCCGTACAGCGGGCTCTGCCGGTCGTCCGGATCCCCACCGAGTGCGGTGAGAAGGGACTCCGTGAGCGGCCGCGTCAAGGTGTCCTTGTCGAGGAGCGACCAGCCGGTGGCCAGCGAGAGCAGTTTGCCCGCCTCCGACTTGCCCGATCCGGCGAATCCCGCGACCAGGACGAGCGGAACGCGCTCGGTCGTCGAGGTCGCCACATGCGTCGACAAAAGATCCCCCTGGCAATGTCGGCGAACGGCACGCACCTGTGGTGCGGCGCTCAGAATAGCCTCAACCCTCTCTCATGACACGCCGGTTGAACGGCCGGCGCGGCTCCCGGACGCCTCAGACCAGCGGCTTCACCGACATCAGCAGGTGGCGGTGGGTCGGTTCCGGGCCGTCGGTGAGGAGGGCCCGCTGGCCCGGGCCCAGCAGGTGGAAGTGGACCTTCGGGGTGTCCAGGGTGGTCAGGGCGTCCAGGAGGTAGCCGGGGTTGAAGGCGACCGTGAGGGTGTCCGGGCCCGTGAGGGTGGCCGGGAGGTGCTGGGAGGCGACGTCGTCCTCGTAGCCCGCCTGGAGGTGGATCGACGTGGGGGTGAAGGTCAGCTGCACCGGGCTGTCGCCCTCCGCGACGACCGCGACCCGCTTCACGGCCTCGGTCAGCGGGGCCCGTTCGGTGGCGGCCCGGGCGTGGTCGCCGAGGGTGAAGAGCTTGTCGTGGCGGGGGAGACGTCCGTCCAGGAGGCGGGTGGTGGTGCGCAGGCCGTCGCTCTCGAAGCCGATCGTGCCGCTGTCCAGGGCGAGCCGGGCCGGGCCCGTGCCCGCAAGGGAGCGGGCGATCTCGGTGAGGCGCTTGGCCGGGACGACCACGTCGGCCGGTTCGCCGCCGTCCGCCTCCGGCTTCCACTCCAGGGTCCGGACCGCGTAGCGGTAGCGGTCGGTGGCCGCGAGCGTCATGGTCGTGCCGTCCAGCGCGAGCCGTATCCCGGTGAGGACCGGCAGCGAGTCGTCCCGGCCCGCCGCCACGGCCACCTGGCCGACCGCGGCGGCGAAGGCGTCCCCGTCCACCAGGCCGAGGACCTCGGGCAGCGCGGGCGGGGCCGGATAGTCGTCCAGGGGCAGCAGGGAGAGGCCGAAGCGGGCGTCGCCCGAGGTGACCGAGAGGCGGGCCCCCTCCACGGCGAGTTCCGTGCGGCCCCGGGGGAGCACCTTGCAGATGTCGAGCAGTCGCCGGCCCAGGACCAGCGCCCGGCCCTGGACGTCCGTGTCGGCCTCGACCTCGACCCGGGCCGAGGCCTCGTGGTCGAGGCCGGAGACCCGCAGACGGCCGTCCGCCGCCTCCAGGAGCAGACCGCCGAGGACGGGCATGGGGGAGCGGGCGGGCAGGACGCGCGCGGCCCAGGCCACGGCATCGGTCAACACACCGCTGTCGATACGGAATTCCATGCCGCCGACGCTAGACGCCGCCACTGACAACGCCGTCGGCCCGCGGTCACGGTGGAGGCCGGATTCGAGTCGGTGCGTGAGGAGTTCGCCACCGTGGTGGCGAACGAGGCCCGCGACGGCGGAGCCCGGCTCGCCGCCTGATCCCGGCGGTGGTCGCGGCGGCCGGGCGCCGGAGCGAGGTCTCCTGGCACGGCCGAAGGAGACGCTTGACATGATCAGCCGATGCATCGAGAGGACGATCCCCTGGGCGACGTGAAACGGCTCGGAGGCGCGGCGGAGGCCGGCGACGCGGCGCTCGTCGCGGAACTCCTCGCCGCGGGCGTGGACCCCGACGCGCAGGAGCGGTACCGGCCCACGCCTCTGGACAGCGCGGTCGGCAAGGGGCACGCGGACGTGGTCGCCCTCCTCCTCGACGCGGGCGCCGACCCCCGCCAGTACACCGGGGAGTACGCGGAGCAGACGCCGCTCTGCCAGGCCGTGGCGTGGGGGTACGCCGACGTCGCGAGGCTCCTCCTCGCCGCCGGAGCACCCACGGGGATCCAGTCCCGGCACGGGCACCTGCTCCCCCTCGTCCTGGCGGCGACCTGCACCACGGCCGACGACCGGGCGCCTCTCGTCGACCTGCTCCTGGAGTACGGCGCGGACCTGGACGACCGGTCGATGAAGGGGGAGACCGCTCTGGAATGGGTGGTGGGCACACCCCACCCCGACACGGTCCGCCACCTGCTCGCCCGCGGCGCCACACCCACCGCGCGCGCCGTCCGCCGGGCGCGCGGCGCCGCTCGGAGGAATCCGGAGCACGCCGCCGCGTTCCAGGAGATCGAGGAGGCCGTCCTCCGCGCCGCGGGACGCTGGAACCCCACGGGACGCTGAACCGCGCGACGCCGGACCTCGCCCGACGCCGAACCCCGCCCGACGCCGAGAGGCCCGCAACGCCGAGCGCCCGCCTTCCGCTGCTGCGGAGGGCGGGCGCGCTCGTGTGACGTGGGGGGCGGTGCCGGGCTCGGCCCGGGATCGGCTCAGGCCGGCTCGGGGCCCAGGGTCAGGCGGCGTTCTTGATCGCCGAGATGTCGAAGTTCAGCTTGACCTTGTCGCTGACCATCACGCCGCCGGTCTCCAGGGCCGCGTTCCAGGTCAGGCCCCAGTCGGAGCGCAGGATCTCGGCGGAGCCCTCGAAGCCGACGCGCTCGTTGCCGTACACGTCCGTCGCGGAGCCGTTGAACTCGAGGTCGATCGCGAGCGGCTTCGTGACGTCCTTGATGGTCAGGTCGCCGGTGATCCGGTACTTGTCGCCGCCCAGCTGCTGGGCGTGCAGGGAGCGGAAGGTCATCAGCGGGAACTGCTCGGCGTCGAAGAAGTCGCCGCTGCGCAGGTGGCCGTCGCGGTCCGCGATGCCCGTGTCGATCGAGGCGATCTTGACGTCGATCGAGGCGGCGGAGGCGTCCGGGTTCGCGCCGTCCAGCTTCAGGACGCCCTCGTGCTCGGCGAAGGTGCCGCGGACGTTGGTGACCATGGCGTGACGGACGGTGAAGCCGATGCTGCTGTGCGCCGGGTCGATGGTGTAGTCGCCGGTCAGGGCGGTCAGGGCGGGGTCCACCGGGAGGGTGGCGACGGCGACGGCGGACTCGTTGCTCTTGCGGTTGAAGATACCCATGACTGACAACTCCTTGATCGGGATGTGCGCTGATCGGTTCTTGTTGAACCTTCAACGAGAATGACTGTAGACGCATTCCGTTCAACTTTCAACATCTCTGGAAGATGTTCACCCGAACGGCGCCGTCAGGGCACCGACGCCCTCTGGCGGACGCGCGTAGAACTGCGGCACCATCTCCCCTGCGCGAAGAGCGCCTGAGCACCAGAGCACCACCTGCACCACCGTCCCCACCGCCACGGTCACCAGCAGGAGGCAACCCCATGAAGCTCCGCTCCGTCCTCACCGCCCTCGCCCTCGTCCTCGGCGCGCTCTTCGCGCCGGGCGTCGGCGTCCTCACCGCCACGAGCGAGGCCCACGCCGTCACGAAGATCAGCCACGCCACCGCGACCTCGATGTTCCGGTCCTCAGGGATCACCTGGTCCTCTTCCGGCGGCTGCTCCAACCGCAACGTCGCCACGTGCACGTCCTTCGACCAGCTCAACCTGGCCACCGCCCAGGGCGCCCAGACCCTGCGGAGCGCCAGCGGCTGCGCCCTCAACATCACGGGCGGCACCGAGACCGGGCACGCGAGCGGCACCTACTCCCACTGGAACGGCTACAAGCTCGACTTCGGCAAGGCCACCTGCGTCACCAACTACGTGAAGAACACGTTCACGTACATCGGCGTCCGCGGTGACGGCGCCCCGCAGTGGAAGTCCGGCGCGGGCAACGTCTACGCCGACGAGGGCAACCACTGGGACGTGACCTTCTACAACTGCGGCGGCTGCTGACCGGCGGTTCCGGCCCGAAAGAGCCCTCTTCGGCGGTCACTTGGACTAACCGAAGGGGGTTCTTGGACTGGAGGGTCCCGCGCGGCGCGATCTCGTTGACGGTGCCGCCGGGGCGGGGCCAACTAGTGCGCATGTCCCTCCCTCCTTCGCGAAGAATCCGTGCGGCCTGTGCGCTCGCCGTCGCCTCCTCCGCCGTGTTCGCCCTGGCCGGGCCCGCCCTGGCCGAGGGAGCCACGGCCGGGGGCGCGGCAGCCGTCCCCGCGGCAGCCGACGCGGCGGCAGCCGGCACCCCCGCGGCAGGCGCCGCGGCCGCCGACGGCCCCGTCATCGCCTCCCGCCAGCTCTCCGTGGCCGTCGCCGAGGACTTCCCCCGCGTCCTCTCGTACACCGACCGCGCGAGCGGCGCCCGGCTCCTCGGCAGTACGGCCCCGGTCACGCAGATCGTCCTCAACGGCACCGCCCGAGACGTCCGGGCCAAGGGCGCCCCCGTCCTGACCGGGTCCTCCGCCGCGTACACCCTCACCTTCCCCGACCTGCCCGGCGTCGAGATCGACGCGCGGCTGAGCGTCGACGGGCGGGCCACCACGTTCCGGGTGACCGCCGTCCGTGACACCGAGGGCTTCCGGGTCGGCACCCTCGACATACCGGGCCACGACCTGGTCTCCGTCGGTTCCTCGGACGCCGGCGCCGCGACCGCCTTCACCCGGCTCGACCCGGACTCCACCCGTACCGCCGACGTCTTCGCCCAGGTCGCCGACGCGACCGCCGCCGAGGCCACCCCGGTGGGCGCGAGCTACGCGATCGTCAGCACCGGGCAGCTCGCCGCCGCCGTCGAGTCCAACTCCAGCTACGACAAGCCCACCGGGCCCTCCGCCCGCGACGGCGCCCGCTTCTGGCACCAGGCCCGCAAGCAGGCCACCGCCACCGGCACCGAGACCCGCGTCGGCGTCTGGTCCGGCCAGTGGACCTACCGCGGCGAGGGAGCCCCGAAGCCCGCGAGCGGCGAGGGCCTGCCCTGGGCCAAGGTCGTCGTCACCCCCGACGCCAACGCCGACGGCACCACCGACTGGCAGGACGGCGCCGTCGCCTTCCGGACGATCGGGATCAAGGCCCCGGGCAGCGAGGACACCCCCGACCGGGTCGTCGCCCACATCCCGTTCAACTTCGCCTCGCAGGCCACCCACCCCTTCCTGCGCACCCTCGACGACGTCAAGCGGATCTCGCTCTCCACCGACGGGCTCGGCCAGTTCGCGCTGCTCAAGGGGTACGGCTCCGAGGGCCACGACTCCGCCCACCCCGACTACGGCGGCAACTACAACAAGCGGGCCGGCGGCCTCGCCGACCTCAACGTCCTCCTCCAGGAGGGCCGGAAGTGGGGCGCGGACTTCGGCGTCCACGTCAACGCCACCGAGTCGTACCCCGAGGCGAAGAACTTCAGCGAGACCCTCGTCGACCGGACGAAGCCCGGCTGGAACTGGCTCAACCAGAGCTACTACATCGACCAGCGCCGCGACATCAACAGCGGTGACCTCGCCCGCCGCTTCCAGCAGCTGCGCGACGAGACCGACCGCAACCTCTCCACCCTCTACATCGACGTCTACTACACCCACGGCTGGATCGCCGACGAGACGATGAGGGCCGTCCAGGCGCAGGGCTGGAACGTCGCCACCGAGTGGTCCGAGAAGTTCGAGCGGGCCTCCCTCTGGTCCCACTGGGCCAACGACCTCGACTACGGCGGCGCCACCAACAAGGGCCTCAACTCGCAGATCGTCCGCTTCATCCGCAACGGCGAGAAGGACGTCTGGAACAACCACCCGGTCCTCGGCCAGACCGCGCTCGTCGACTTCGAGGGCTGGACCGGCGAGACCGACTGGAACGACTTCACCGCCAACATCTGGCAGCGCAACCTGCCCGCCAAGTACCTCCAGCAGCAGCGGATCACCCGCTGGAACGGCAACGACATCACCTTCACCGGCGGGGTCCGCGGCACCGTCGAGGACGGCCGCCGCACCTTCTACCAGGACGGCCGCAAGGTCCTCGACGGCGAGAGCTATCTGCTCCCCTGGTCCGGAGGAAAGGCCGGCGGCGAGAAGCTCTACCACTACAACAAGTCCGGCGGAACGACCAGTTGGGCCGTCCCGGCCGGTACCCGCTCGTACACGGTGTACAAGCTCACCGACAACGGGCGCGTGAAGACCGCCACCGTGCGGCCCACCGGCGGGAGGATCACCCTCGACGCCGTCGCCGGACAGCCCTACGTCCTCCACCCCGACCGCGCCCCCGCGCAGCCCGCCCCGAAGTGGGGCCAGGGCACCCCGGTGCGGGACCCCGGCTTCAACGACGCGAAGCTCGGCGCCTGGACCAGGACCGGCACCGTCGCCCGTGACACCGACGAGCAGGGCCGCAACAGCGCGAAGCTCTCCGGCACCGCCGCCGCCTCGGTCGGCCAGCGGATCACCGGCCTCACCCCGGGCCGGCGGTACACCGCCTCCGCCCTGATCGAGGTCCAGCCCGGCGCCACCCGGCCCACCACCCTCTCCGCCGGCGGGCGGTCCGTCACCGTCGAACGGTCCCCGCTCCAGGACCGGGTCGCCGCCTCCGACTGGAACGGCACCCGCTTCCAGCGCGCCAAGGTCACCTTCACCGCCCCGCGCCACGGCAGCACCCCGCTCAGGATCCAGGCCGCGAGCGGCAGCACCGCCACCGTCCGGATCGATGACGTCCGGATCGTCGCCAACGACCCCGCCACCCGGGCCGGGACCGTGGTGTACGAGGACTTCGAGGCCGTCGACCAGGGCTGGGGCCCCTTCCTCAAGGGCGACGCGGGCGGCACGACCGACCCGCGCACCCACATCGCCCAGCTCCACGCCCCCTACACCCAGGCCGGCTGGAACGGGAAGCCGATCGACGACGTCATCGGCGGCGCCGAGTCCCTCAAGTCCCACGACGAGAACAGCGGACTCGTCTACCGGACCGCCCCCTGGACCGTCCCCATGAAGGACGGCCGCACCTACCGCGTCGAGTACGACTACCGGTCGAGCCACGCGGGCGCGTACGAGTGGATCACCGGCTACGACCGGACGGACGGGACCTCCGTGGAGACCCGCCGCACCCCGATCGGACAGCAGAGGGACAGCGGGCACTTCTCCGAGACCGTCACCGCCGGCTGCGGCGACACCTGGACGGGGCTGCGCAAGCGCGGTGACGCCCCGGACGGCGCCGACTTCGTCCTCGACGCCTTCACCGTCACCGACCTCGGCCCGGCCGCCGAGCGCGCCGCCTGCGGCACGCTCACGCTGACCGCGCCCGAGACCCTGGAGCCCGGCCGCCCCAACCAGGTCACGGCCGCCTTCGGCAACGACGAGGCCACCGAGGTCTCCGGCGCCCGGGCCGAGCTCACCCTCCCGGCGGGCTGGACCGCCGAACCGGCCGGTCCCGTCACCCTCGGCACGGTCGCGCCGGGCGGGAAGGCCACCGCCACCTGGCAGGTGACACCCCCGGTGGACGCGGCCTACCGGCCGTACACCCTGGACGCCTCCCTCACGTACGCCCTCGGCGGAGGGGAGCGGAAGCTCACCTCCGCCACCACGGTCCGTACGCTGCCGCCGCCGCCCACCGCCGACAGCTGGGCCAGCGATCTCGACTGGACCTCGGCCACCAACGGCTGGGGCCCCGTGGAGCGCGACCTCTCCAACGGCGAGACCGGCACCGGCGACGGCTCCCCGCTGCGGATCGGGGGAGTGACGTACGCCAAGGGCCTGGGCAGCCACGCGCCCGCGAAGGTCCGCTACTACCTGGGCGGCCGCTGCACCTCCCTCACCGCCGAGGTCGGCGTGGACGACGTCCAGACCAGCCGCGGCAGCGTCCGGTTCAGCGTCCTCGCCGACGGCGCCGAGCGGGTGAAGTCCCCGGTCCTCAAGGCCACGGACGCCGCCTGGTCGCTCACCGCCGACGTGACCGGGGCCACCTGGGTCGACCTGGAGGTCTCCGACGGCGGCGACGGCAACGGGAACGACCACGCGGACTGGGGTGCCGCCCGCTTCCACTGCGGAGGCTGACCGCGGGGCGAGGCGCGGGGCCCGCGACCCTTCGGGGGTCGCGGGCCCTTCCGCGCCATGGGCTACGTTGTGGCCGGCGACCGGCCGAGGGAGGCCCGACGAATCCGGACCCACCGAGGTCTATGTTGAACCCCTACAAACACGGGGGGTACCTGGCTGTTGACTCGTGCTGAACGGTTCGTCGTTCTGTCCAGCCCCACCAGGAATCGACACGGGAGACTGTACGGAGTCGACGGCGGGGTTTTCTTGTCCGGCTTCGTAGGGTCGGTACATGACCGTTGTGGACCAGATCCCGAGCGAGCCCGCTGACGCCCGTGGCCGAGTGGCCGAGCTGCACGTCCTGCGCGAGCAGGCCCTCCGCGGCCCGAGTGACCGCGCGACCGAGGCCCAGCACGCGAAGGGCAAGCTGACGGCGCGCGAACGCATCGAGCTGCTGCTCGATCCTGGTTCCTTCAGCGAGGTCGAGCAGCTCCGCAGGCACCGCGCCCAGGGCTTCGGCCTGGAGGCGAAGAAGCCGTACACCGACGGTGTGATCACCGGATGGGGCACGGTCGAGGGCCGGACGGTCTTCGTCTACGCGCACGACTTCCGGATCTTCGGCGGTGCGCTGGGCGAAGCCCACGCGACGAAGATCCACAAGATCATGGACATGGCCATCGCGGCCGGTGCCCCGCTGGTCTCCCTGAACGACGGCGCGGGCGCCCGCATCCAGGAGGGCGTCTCGGCGCTCGCCGGCTACGGCGGCATCTTCCAGCGCAACACCCGCGCGAGCGGTGTCATCCCGCAGATCTCGGTGATGCTCGGCCCGTGCGCCGGCGGCGCGGCCTACAGCCCGGCGCTGACGGACTTCGTGTTCATGGTCCGCGAGACCTCGCAGATGTTCATCACCGGACCGGACGTCGTGAAGGCGGTCACCGGCGAGGAGATCACCCAGAACGGCCTCGGCGGCGCCGATGTCCACGCCGGTGTCTCCGGTGTCTCCCACTTCGCGTACGACGACGAGGAGACCTGCATCGCGGAGGTCCGCTACCTCCTGTCGATGCTCCCGCAGAACAACCGCGAGAACCCGCCGACCGTGGCCTCCGAGGACCCGGCGGACCGCCGCTCCGAGGTCCTGCTCGACCTGGTCCCGGCCGACGGCAACCGTCCGTACGACATGCACAAGGTCATCGAGGAGCTCGTCGACGACGGCGACTACCTGGAGATCCACGAGCGCTGGGCCCGCAACATCATCTGCGCGCTCGCCCGCCTCGACGGCCAGGTCGTCGGCCTCGTCGCCAACCAGCCGCAGACGCTGGCCGGTGTCCTGGACATCGAGGCCTCCGAGAAGGCCGCCCGCTTCGTGCAGATGTGCGACGCCTTCAACATCCCGATCGTCACCCTTCTGGACGTACCCGGCTTCCTGCCGGGCGTCGATCAGGAGCACGGTGGAATCATCCGGCACGGCGCGAAGCTGCTGTACGCGTACTGCAACGCGACCGTGCCCCGGATCTCACTGATCCTGCGCAAGGCCTACGGCGGCGCGTACATCGTCATGGACTCCCAGTCCATCGGCGCCGACCTGACGTACGCCTGGCCCACCAACGAAATCGCGGTCATGGGCGCCGAGGGAGCCGCCAACGTGATCTTCCGCAAGCAGATCGCCGAGGCCGAGGACCCCGAGGCCATGCGGGCCCGCATGGTCAAGGAGTACAAGGCCGAGCTGATGCACCCGTACTACGCGGCCGAGCGCGGCCTGGTCGACGACGTCATCGACCCCGCCGACACCCGCCAGGTGCTCATCAGGTCCCTCGCGATGCTCCGCACCAAGCACGCCGACCTGCCGTCCCGCAAGCACGGCAACCCGCCTCAGTAAGAGGAGTCATCCACGTGACAACCCCTGCCAACCTTCTCCGTGTAGAGAAGGGCCACGCCGACCCCGAGGAGCTGGCGGCCATCACGGCCGTCCTGCTCGCCCGTGCCGCCGCACGGTCCGACGAGGACGCCGCCGCGGGCCACCGCGGCCGCACCACGGCCGGCTGGCGCCGGCTCGAGCGCGAGCACGGCTTCCGCGCGCCGCACAGCTGGCGCTGAGCGACCGAAGAGGGCCTGAACCCGGTGATACCGGGTTCAGGCC